>NZ_JBCOJC010000041.1:5065-20327 GCF_040925905.1 Enterococcus sp. 2201sp1_2201st1_C11_2201SCRN_220225 | reverse complement strand
CCTTTGTACGGTGAGGGTCTTGAATTCGTTTAAACATTTTTTCCATGTCGCTATTGGTAAAGTGAATCAGCACTGGACGTCCATGGGGGCAGTTAAAAGGATTTTCACATTGTGCCAAATCTTTTAACAAAACCCGCGCCTGCATTTCATTTAAGTGATGATTAGCTTTAATGGATCGTTTGCAACTCATCATAATCGCTGTGGCTTCGCGGAATTTTTTCACACTAACAGTACCAGTGGTCAACAACATTTCTAGCATTTCCCGGATGATGCTTTCTTCTTCTCCCGCTGGATACCAGGTAGGATGACTGCGAACAATAAAACTATTGTGGCCAAACTCTTCTAAATGAATGCCCACTTTGGCCAACGTTTCCTGCTGTTCTTTGAGTTTTAAGGCATCGCTATTAGGATATTCTAAAACAATGGGCACCAGTAATTCCTGTAAATCATTGGAAACTTCGCCAATTTTTTCACGGAAATACTCGTATTTAATCCGTTCTTGAGCGGCGTGCTGGTCTACGATATAAAGCCCCTCTTGGCTTTGAGCAAACAAATACGTCCCGTGCATCTGGCCAAAGTATTCCAAATCGGGAAAGCGCTGGGTGGGAACTTCTGCCGTTGCGGCTAAAGCTTGGTCTAGCATTTTAGCACTTGCCTTATCTCCTAGATGAAAATCCGGATGATTCCGAGAAGTTTCTTCGCTTGAGTAGTCATCTTGTGGAAAACTTTCTGGGGTTTCTGGAATGGTATCTTTCACAAAAGGTCTTTCATCTTGCTCTAGCTGTGGATAAGCCTCGGGAGTCGACATTTTTTCCGAAAAAGCCTCTTTTTGTGAATCTTTTTCTGGATGGTCCACTAGCTTTTCCCCAAGCTTGTCCACAGAACTATCCACAGATTGTGGAAAACTTTCACGAACGTAAAAATTTCCCGTACCAGAATCGTACGCTAGATTTCCTTTCGGCTTTTCGCTACTCGGTTGGGTTAAGTCGATTTGTAACTGTTCTGGTTTTTCTTCTGGTGTTTGTCGTGGTAAGCGTTTTTTAAAGTTTAAATTATCTGCTGCATTGGGAATCAAATTTTCTTCTTGTAAAACTTCTTTAATCGCTTCTGCCAACAAAGCGGTCAGTTCCTTTTCCTTAGACAAACGGACTTCTTGCTTCGTGGGATGAACATTGACATCCACCAGTAATGGATCCATGGTAATTTCCACTACGGCAATCGGGAAACGGCCAATCATTAATTTAGAACCATAGCCGGCCACGATGGCTTTGTTTAGCGCAAAGTTCTTAATATAGCGCCCATTGATAATAGTGGACAAATAATTACGACTAGCCCGCGTCACTTCAGGCAAAGAGACGAAGCCTTTAATCTGAAAGTCTAAATCTTGAATTTCAATGGGCAACATCTTTTTCGCCGTGGCAACGCCAAAAATCCCCGCGATCGTTTGTTTCAAGTCCCCGTTACCGGCTGTGGTCAACATTTTATGACCTTCATGAACGAGACGAAACGCAATTTTCGGATGACTCAATGCTAGACGGTTGACGATATCGCCAATATTGGCCAATTCCGTCTGCAAAGTCTTCACGTATTTTAGTCGTGCCGGCGTATTAAAGAAGAGATTTTCCACGGTAATTTTCGTCCCCTGACGCAAAGGAGATGCTTCATGGATTTCCACTTTACCGCCTACTAATTTTAAAAGGGTGCCTTGTTCTTTCCCCGCCACCGCAGTCTCCAAGGTCACATGGGAGACAGAAGCAATACTCGGTAAAGCTTCCCCTCGAAAGCCTAATGTACGAATGCGAAAAAGATCATCCCGACTATGGATTTTACTGGTAGCATGGCGTTTAAAGGCATTTTCCACATCATCGTCGGCAATGCCTTCCCCGTTGTCGATTACTTGGATTTTTTTCAAACCGGCTTCTTCCACCAACACATCAATTTGGCTAGCCCCAGCATCAATGGCGTTTTCCACTAATTCCTTCACCACAGAAGCTGGGCGTTCCACAACTTCTCCGGCTGCAATTTGATTGGCCAGACGTTCTGACAGTTCTTGGATTTTGCCCATTCATTTGCCTTCTTTCTATACTGTTTCCTAAATCCGTTTTTGCAAATCATATAAGATATTCAATGCTTCTCGTGGAGTCGTATCCAAAAGATCAATTTTCTTCAAAGATTCAATCACCGAAAGCTCTTCCGTGGAAACTTCGCTAAATAAATTCATCTGTTGAGGCTCTTCTGCCACTTCTACTGTACTCAGATTTTCCGTGGCCGATTCTGCTTCTAATTTTTGCAAAATCGTCGCCGCCCGTTCTAACAACGTCGTGGGCAAGCCCGCAATTTTTGCCACGTGAATCCCATAACTCTTATCGGCGGGGCCTTCCATCATTTTGTGTAAAAAGACCACTTCGCCATCTTTTTCCACAGCTCCCACATGGATATTCCGCACCCCAGACAGCGTTTCATCCAGTACGGTCAATTCATGATAGTGGGTTGAAAAGAGGGTTTTGGCTTTCACTTCTTCTTGGATGTATTCGATGATGGATTGAGCCAAGGCCATGCCATCATAAGTAGCCGTCCCCCGGCCTAATTCGTCAAAGAGGACTAAGCTATCGGGCGTGGCGTGGCGCAGTGCTTGATTGGCTTCCATCATTTCTACCATAAAGGTTGATTGACCGGCGATTAAATCATCACTGGCACCGATTCGGGTGAAGATTCGGTCAAATACCGGTAAATCTGCACTTTCTGCGGGAACAAAACAGCCCATTTGTGCCATGATTACCGTTAGTGCCAACTGGCGCATATAAGTACTTTTCCCGGACATATTGGGTCCCGTAATCAATAAAATCAAAGTCTGGGAATCCATCTTAATCGTATTCGGAATGTATTCTTGATGGCCTAAAACTTTTTCCACAACGGGATGACGACCTTCTACAATGTGCAGATTACGCTTACGATTTAACGTAGGTCGCACATATTGATAGCGTTCTGAAACCGTGGCAAAACTCTGTAAAACATCCACCGCGCTTAAAGATTTCGCTAAAGTTTGCAGTCGACTGATGGCTTTTTTGACTTCTTCTCGCACTCCTAAAAAGAGTTGGTATTCCAAGTCTACGGATTTTTCTTCCGCTTCTAGAATTTGAGTTTCCAATTTTTTTAATTCTGGGGTGATAAAGCGTTCCGCATTGGCCAAGGTTTGCTTGCGTTCATAGCGCCCTTCTTCCAAATTGCCTAAATTGGCCTTGGTAACTTCAATATAATAGCCAAAAACCCGGTTAAAGCCGACTTTTAAAGTTTTAATGCCAGTTGCTTGGCGCTCACTGGCTTCCAACTCCGCTAGCCACTGCTTGCCGTTTTTCATAGCCGAACGATAGGTATCCAACTGCTCGTTATAGCCGTTTTTAATCACTTTTCCTTCCGTAATCGCTAAAGGAGCCTCTTCATCGATGGCCCGGTCAATCACGTCCACCAAGTCTTCCATAGGTTCAATGCCCGCTAACAGCTCGTTCCACTGCCCCAGGTTAATCCCTTCTAAAAGAGCGCGAATTTGCGGTACTTGCATTAAAGAAGTCTTTAGCTGCAACAAATCACGGCCGTTGACATTGCCAAAAGCCACCCGTCCCGCTAAACGTTCTAAATCGTATACTTTGGTCAGTTTTTCTTGTAAATCCACTCGTTCAAAAAAACTATCCAACAGCGATTGCACCATTTCTTGGCGAGCGACAATTTTTTTACCTTGAATCAAAGGACGATCTAGCCATTGCTTTAACAAACGACCTCCCATGGCGGTTTTCGTTTCATCTAAAAGCCACAAAAGGGTCCCTTGTTTTTTGCCAGTGCGAATCGAACGAGCTAATTCTAAGTTAAACTTAGAGTAATGATCCATTTTCAAGAAATGATCTGGCTGGTATTCTTCTGCCTTTTGTAAATGAGCCAAGCCCCGCTTTTGCGTAATGGACAAGTAACTTAAGAGCTTGCCCGCTACTTCTTTTTCTAAAGGCTCGGTCAAATTGGCGGTTAAAAATTGCAGTTCGGCATTGTCCAGCAATTCTTCTTGGTAGGACAAAACTAAGCCTAGGCGTTCTTTTAGTCTTTGTTGAAAAGCTTCGGAAAATTCACTAGTAAAGACGATTTCTTTAGTTTGCAAGCTGGAGCATTCATTCATCACACCCTCTTCGTCTTCCAAAAGCGCCGTCTTAAATTCACCAGTACTCAAATCCACATAGGCAAAGCCGTATTGTTGACCATCAGAAGCTAGTGCAGTCAAAAAGTTATTTTCCTTGGCAGCTAGACCTTTACTGTCCATCACTGTGCCCGGCGTGATTAATTGCACCACTTCTCGCTTAACCATCCCCTTGGTGGTTTTCGGATCTTCCACTTGTTCGCAGATTGCGACTTTGTAGCCTTGTTCGATTAAAGTATCAATATAACCTTGGGCCGCATGGTAAGGAATCCCGCACATGGGAATTGGATCATCGGCGTTCCGATTACGACTGGTTAAGGTTAATTCTAAAATTTGCGAAGCCTTCAAAGCATCTTCATTGAACATTTCATAAAAATCTCCGAGACGGTAGAACAAAAAGGCATCGGGATATTGCGCCTTGATGCCTAAGTATTGCTCCATCATGGGAGTATTTTTTGTTTTTTGAGGCATGGTCCTCCTCCTTCTACTCTAAAAGTTCCTCGACACCTCGTTGCAGGCGTCCAGTCACATATTCTAATAAATCATTGATTTCAATTAACTGCTGACGATACGCCACCACCAAGGGATGCTGATCATAGGCTGCAGTGAGCAATTTCACTTGCTCCAGAGCTTGTTTTTGAGCTTCTTCTTTTCCATAATGACCAAAATTCACCACAGCTTTTTGGGCTTCTTTAATCTCTGCTTCTAATTGAGCCAGCCCTTCGTTATTGCGAACTTTTGCCGCCACGTTCTGAAACTCTTTTACTTGGGGCAAATCGCAAAGCAGCCGGTCCAATTGCTCCACCGCCTGCTTGATTGCCTCTTCATTTTCCAAGATTGCTTTCATCATTTACTCCATAAAAGGCCGATCCTCAGAAATCTGGATCGTCTCAATTGATTTCGCTAAACCTGTTTTTTCATCAATATCCACTAAACAACCGGACAAAATACTACGGCCACTTTCCACCACTTCAAAACGATGAGGCAGTGCGGTGATAAATTTATCCAAAACTCCATCTTTTTTCATGCCTAGAACCCCGTCATATGGTCCGGTCATCCCCGCATCTGTCAAATAAGCGGTTCCTTTAGGCAATAGGCGGGCATCATTGGTTTGCACATGGGTGTGGGTGCCGACAATGGCTGACACACGACCATCCACATACCAACCCATAGCTTGTTTTTCACTGGTGGTCTCTCCATGAAAATCTAAGAAAATAAAAGGCGTCCGCTGGCGAGCTTCTTCAATCAACTGGTCAATCTTCCGGAAAGGATCGTCCAAGTCATTCATAAAGACTCTTCCTTGGAGATTAATTACCGCAAGCTCCAAGCTATTGACTTTAACAAAGACCATTCCTTGTCCGGGCGTGCCTTCAGGAAAATTTGCTGGGCGCACCATCTTTTTGGCTTCGTCGATAAATTCAAAAATATCTCGGTTATCCCAGGTATGATTGCCCATGGTCACCACGTCCACTCCATCTTGGAGGAATTTCTTATAAATTTTACCGGTGATTCCCCGGCCACTTGCGGCATTTTCGCCGTTTAGCACCGTCACCTGAGGCCGGTATTTCTTTTTCAAACGAGGCAGATAGGTAGTCACCGTATCTCGCCCTAAAGAACCTACTACATCACCAATAAACAATACGCGCACTTAATTTCCTCTTCTCTCAAAACTATCTTCCCTATTATAGACGTTTTTTCGGTAAAAAAAAAGCATGGGGAATAATGAAGCGACCCCCAAATTAACTTTGGCGGTCGCAGTGATTTATTATTTCTAAAAAGACAGTGGTTTGTTCTCCATCTCATGAACAATTTCTCGGAAATCTGCAAAACCTGCATCCAAGCCCCGAATTAAAATTTCCGCCGTACCAATATTCGTTGCTAGAGGAATCTCGTAGACATCACATAACCGAATCAACGCCGTTACATCTGGTTCATGGGGTTGAGCTGCCAATGGATCCCGTAAAAAAATCACCATATCCAAATCGTCTTCAGAAATCATAGCACCGATTTGTTGGTCTCCTCCCAGTGGCCCAGATTTATAGCGATGTACGGAAAGTCCAGTCGCTTCTGCAATCCTAAGCCCGGTAGTTCCCGTCGCATACAACTGATGTTTAGCTAAAATATCCCGATAAGCTGTGGTCATTTTCACCATTAATTCTTTCTTACGATCATGGGCAATCAAAGCAATTTTCATTTTCATTCTCCTATCCCTTTTATCTATACCAATCAAAAAATTCCTTTTCTACACGATAGCACTTCTTTTGATGAAAGAAAAGTATCGATAAGAAAAGGAACTAAATCATTAAATCAAGTCTAACGTTTTCAAAGCTTTCCAAATGCCGTCCTCATCGTTGGAGTCGGTGACTAAATCCCCACAGGCTTGAACTTCTGGGGTGGCATTACCCATCACAACTCCGGTTCCTGCTAGACGTAACATTTCCCGGTCATTATTGCCATCTCCAAAAGCAACAATATCTGCTTGATCAATTTCCAATCGTTGGGCCAAATAGCCAATGGTAGCAGCTTTAGAACTGTTTTTCGGCACTACATCTACACACTCTTCATGCCAACGGACAAAATCAAAGCTAGGAAAGCGACTTTCAAATTGACTTTGATAGGCTTCACTAAAGAAGGCTAACGCTTGATAGATTTCTTGGCTTTCCGGAAACATCGGCTCTAAATCAGGCAGCACCGTGCCAAAAGACATCATCGCTTGGGCCATTTTCCCCACATTAAAAGAAGTCATCCGACGCGCTTGATCCATTTCAATAAAGGCCGTATCAATGCCTAATTGATTTGCTTCACTAACCAAGCGATCCAATTCCTGTTTATCTAAAAGATTTTTGAAGATTTGATTGTGATTCAAAAAAGCTGCAGCACCGTTACAAACAATATAATTCTCAAAATTCAACTCTCGAATGATATCTTGAGCCATATATCTACTACGTCCCGTGGCAATCGTCACCAAATGGCCTTCTTTTCGCAGGTGGTCTAATGCGTCGATTGTACTAGCTAAGGGGGCTTTCTTGCTGTCTAACAAGGTTCCATCGATATCAAATGCAATCAGTTTTCTTCTCATGGTGAAGTTCTAACTCGCTTTCTTCTGTTTATTTATTTCCAAAATCAACCAGACTTTTGGCTTATTGCTTCATTAAATACTTACTACCTTCTCTAAAAGCTAAGGGACTTAATTCTTGGTGGCTTTCAATAAATTCTCTTACCCAATTTTCATCGGTCTTGCTGTACTCTCTCAATGACCAGCCAATCGCCTTTTGAATAAAAAATTCATTCGTTGCTAAATCGGCTTCAATCCCTTGTTGCAATAGTTGGGTATTCGTTTGGTCTTTAAATTTTAATTGGAGATTAATTCCCATCCGCCGAAACCAAAAATCCTCATGACCATAAAACCAAGAAAAAACTTCCGGCAGCGTTTCTTGATGGGCAAAACACCAGTCTCCATAGACTTTACGCCAAGCATCAATGGAATCCCACCATTGTTTTTGCGCAACTAAGTACAAAAGCTCGTTTAATTGGTCAGCTGTTAAACGCTTTTTATTCCGTTCTGCTAAGTCAATGGCCACATAGTGATACTCCCGTTCCGGCTGCCCGTAGTAAAACTGGATGGCTTGCTGCAAAGTCGACCAGTCCCAACTTTTACTTTCCATAAGCAGCGGGCGTTCCAACTTCTTTCGTTCTGGGGCAGCAACTCCAAGAAAAGGAAAGTGATTTTTCATATAAGCAGCCATTTTCTGAGCATTTTCTGGTTCAAAGGGTAAAAAACGAGACGGTTCTTTCATTTCGCACCTCCCATTTACTTTTTTACGCAAAACAAGCGACGATGAGCCACCGCCGCTTGTTTGTTAATCTACATAAGAAGATTTTGAATTGTTCAACCAAACATAGCCTAATCCCATGATTAGACCACCACCGATATAATTGCCTAAAAAGGCAAAAATCAAGTTGTGTAAAACACTAGCTACCGTCATGCCTTCAATCGTACCGCCAGAAGCCACAAAAGCCATAGTGAAGGCCGGGAAGTTTGCAATAACGTGTTCATAGCCTAGAAAAGCAAAAATAAAGATAATAAAGATAATCGCCGGTACTTTCCCGCCGTCATCTTTCATCCGCATACTTACCAAAACCGCTGTGTTTACTACGATATTGGCAAACATTCCTTCAATTAAAATCTGAATGGAGGATTTTTCTAATTTGGCGGCAATGGAAGTAAAGAAAAAGTTTCCTTCTTCCAACCCTTGGAAAGGCCCTGTGTGAGCCAGTAAGAACCCAAAGACTACCCCACCGATTAAGTTAAATAAAATACAAGTAAATAAAATTTTCGCAGCTAGTGGGACGCTTAATCGTTTGCGGTACACACCTACTGTCATGTACAGCATATTGGAGGTTCCCAATTCCGCATTCATGTATAAAATCATGACTAAAGACCAGCTGAACATAAAGGCGTAAAGCATTTTGCCTATCCCTGGAACGATGTGATCAGCTTTCATCCCAATCGCAAAAGCCACCGCTGTACCTAAGCCTAAAAACATACAAGCCAAAATTGCTCGCAAAGCATAGCGGGGATAGCTTTTCTCGATTAAGTCAACCTTCTTTTCGATGGACATATCGATTTTTTCAAACAATGGTGATACCGGATTCATCTCTCTTCTCCTCTTCTATATGTATGGCAACGTGCAATTTACAAAATACGCATAATCCCTTACTATTGTAATGAGGAAAGCCTGTTTTGTAAAGCAATTTTTGAAAACCAATGAAAACGTGCAAACAAAACTTTTACTTTCAGAAAACTCACTCACTGGAAAGGTTCCCCCATGAATAATTATCAACGAATCCTCGTACTCGGTTCTCCCGGCAGTGGCAAATCGACTTTAACCAAACAAATCGCCCAAAAAAGACAGTTGTCGATTATTTCGTTAGATAGCCTGTTTTGGCTAGATGATGAAAAGACCATTACCACAGAAGAACTGAAAGCTAAACTGATTCCTTTAATGAAAGAAAAATACTGGATTATGGACGGTAATTTTGCTTCCACTTTACCTCAACGCTTAGAACAAGCTGACCTAGTGATTTATTTAAAAGTCCCGCGATTGATTGCCATGTACCGCGTACTCAAACGCTACTTACATTATCGAGGCCGAAAAAATCCCAGTGGCAATCCTGATCGCATGGATCTAGAGTTTTTACGCTATATTTGGGATTTTCCTAAATCTCAAGAACCATTAGTAAAAAAATACTTAGCCCAGCATCCCGACATCTATTGCTTTAAAGCCCACAATGCTCAAGAAGTCTTTGAACACTTTCGCTGGTAATAAGCCTTTTTACGGCTTTGTCCCTTGACTTTTCCTTGTTTTTCATCGTATACTACTCCTTGTGTAGAATAATGCAGCAGGAAAATAATAGCTCGTCCCCAGTTTGACGCTCTACTTACATAGGGTTCAATTGCGTAACCGCGGCTGCACAAGGTGAAGATTGAAGGTCGAACTGTACGAATATGAATTTTTCAACGGATTATTTTACTCCAACTAAATTTATTGGAGGAATCTCAATATGTCTCGTTATACTGGACCATCTTGGAAACAATCTCGTCGTTTAGGCGTATCCCTATCCGGCACTGGTAAAGAATTGGCACGTCGCCCTTTCCCACCAGGTCAACACGGACCTAACAGCCGTGGCAAAAAATCTGAATACGGCTTGCAATTAACTGAAAAACAAAAACTACGTCATATGTTTGGTTTGAACGAACGTCAATTCCGTAACTTGTTCGTAAAAGCCGCTTCTATTAAAGAAGGTAAA
The DNA here is from genome assembly GCF_040925905.1 of Enterococcus sp. 2201sp1_2201st1_C11_2201SCRN_220225. Taxonomy (NCBI): domain Bacteria; kingdom Bacillati; phylum Bacillota; class Bacilli; order Lactobacillales; family Enterococcaceae; genus Enterococcus; species Enterococcus sp. 2201sp1_2201st1_C11_2201SCRN_220225. The sequence continues at coordinate 10,336 of NZ_JBCOJC010000041.1, read as the reverse complement.
CACGGCGTTAACTTCATGATCTTATTAGAACAACGTTTGGACAACATGGTTTACCGTCTAGGTTTGGCTACTACTCGTCGTCAAGCTCGTCAATTGGTTAACCACGGTCATATCACAGTTGACGGCAAACGCGTTGACATCCCTTCTTACCACGTAGAAGTTGGTCAAGTGATTTCCGTTCGTGAAAAATCTAAAAACATGGTTACAATCAAAGAAGCTGTTGAAGCGACTATCGGCCGCCCAGCATTCGTAAGCTTCGACGATGAAAAATTGGAAGGTTCATTAACACGTTTACCAGAACGTGACGAAATGACTCCAGATGTTGACGAATCATTCGTCGTTGAATTCTACAACAAATTAATGTAATCTCATTACACTTCACTCAAAGCCTTGTGTATCAAGGTTTTGGGTGATTTTTTTACTCTTTTTTCGGGAGATTGGATTTACCTTAGTTTTTACCTTAGTTAAGTCCCAATATCGGCTAATTCATTTTCATTATTGAATTCTTCTTTTATAAGCGAGTATACTAGTAGCAATCAAAGATACTTGTCCCAAAGGAGGATTCTGATGATTTCTTTTTTCAATGCATTGACCTTTTTATGGATTGCCAAAACACCTCCAGAGAAAAAAATTAACAATCGTTTTGGCTTTCAAACGAAAAAAGCCAAAACAAGTCAAGTCAATTGGGACAAAGCCCAACTAGAAATGATTCGTTTTGCTCAAAAAGTAGTCTTACCTTCTTGCATTATCGGCCTCTTCTTTTTGGCTGCTGAAATCTACTTTATCCTCCATTGGTCAGAGAATCTTTTTTTGACTATTTTACTAATCGAAGTCCTAGTTCCTGTGATTCCCTATTTTAAAATGTATTATTATGTTGAGAAAAAATTGGTGGATTAACTCCGTTAGAAAATCATGAAATAACATCACCCCCTAATTTCATTGATTAAAAATCCTATTAAATCAACATTCTACCTTTCGTAGAGTGACTTTTTGCAACGTTTTATTATACTTAATTGTAGAAGTACACCACAGATTAAGGAGTTTTTACGATGACTTTAGGAGAACAATTAAAACGGTATCGCAAAGAAAGGCAATTAACCCAAAAACAACTGGCCGATCAGCTTTTCGTCTCTGACAAAACGATTTCAAAATGGGAAATGGAGAAAGGTTATCCTGATGTCCAAACCTTGCCTCAAATCGCGGCATTATTGAATACCACCGTTGATGACTTGTTAAGTGAACGGAGCACTCCCCACTATTACGAATACAAAAGCCCTCAACAAATTTACGGCAGGCCACTCCTGCATATTGTCCTGCCGACTTTTCATAAACAGATTCTTTATGGCAATCTGTTTGTCAACCGCAAAAAGCTCTTCGGGACAATCCCCGAAGCCCAAGGTGTGGTTGCCATTGGCCTTAAAGCGAAGGGGCTTCTCAGTATTGGCTTACTTGCCCGAGGTTTGATTTCACTGGGCCTTTTATCTCTCGGCTTATTGTCTTTTGGTGTAGGTGCAATTGGTGTCATAGCGCTGGGGGATATTTCCATTGGTTTATTCGCTCTTGGAAATATCAGTTTCGGTTTATTCGTTATAGCAAATATTGCCCTAGGAGCCTTTACTAGTGGCAATCTCACCGCTGGTTGGACCGCTATTGGCAATGAAAGCTTTGGGCCTAATAGTTATACTTTCGCGGACTATCAGGGTGCCGTTTTGACACTCCATCAAGAGATGAGCCAACCTTTTGCGGCTACTTTTTATAATTTGACACTTTGGCTGAATACTCATCCTCTTTTCATAGCAGGCTTTATTTTGAGTTCGATTGCTGGTTTGATTTTAGCTTTTCTTATCATCTTTCTAAAACGCAATAAACTATTCTTTGATTAAACCATCTAAATAAAAAACCTCGAGCTACTAGCATGCACTGCCAGTAATTCGAGGTTTTTTTACGAGATTTAGTAAGTAAAAATAATAAAAATAAAAATCCCGCTAATTATAACTATATTGGCAAAACACCAACCTAAATAAACAAAACTGAATTGATTCCAGCCGCGCGCCACTAAAAAAGCCGTGATCACTGGCATTATTAAGACTGCCAAACACTTTGGTAATGTATAATTCACTGAACCATCCATGGCCCACTGCATGGGTACTTGGTCAGGTAATAAGAATAAAAAAACGAGTGCCAGAACCACACTTAACAAAAAAGTTACGATATAAGCTTTTTGATAATTCTCAACCGGTATTGGTAATTTCACAAGACATCCCTCACATCTCTTAGTTATTTTAAATCCTCTTATTCACGGCCATAAACAAATAAGAAAAACTTCCCAACCATAGCACTAAAGAAGTCAGGGTGAAAAGCACTTGGACGAAAAAAGTTTTCCCACTGTATTTTCCATAAATATTCATCCATATCGGTTGGGAAAATAAAAAAGTAAAAATTCCACCGACCAAAGGTAATCCTAATAACGTAAACTTACTGCCATAATTGCCAATTTGAAAAGGGCCCCCCGATAAAAAATCTCTGGGGGCCATTTGAACGGGAATTTCTTGTGGTAAGATGATGAATAGATAAATGACTGCAAGAAAAAAGTGTTATCAAAAAAAGTTCACTTTTTTCAGTTGAACAAAACCGTGATCAAATTTTTGGATTACCACGAGCATAATATCCACTCCTTAAAATAGCTAATGAATTAAGTTAATTAACACATCTTATTATGATGATTTGTCCATTATTTTACAAGCAAGGATTTCTTGCGCCCTTGTAGAATCAGTCTTGTTAATTCTTTTCACTTTTGCAATCCATCGTTTCATAAAATGGCAGAATATGTTTGTCACAATTGTAAAAAGAGGACAAGAATTGAGAAAATGGGGCAAACATCCGAACATACCCATTTTAATTTTGATCAAAAAAGTAAAATCATAAATTATTCAGTGGCATCGTTGGCAACTACCAAATTTTGATTATTTTATTGTCTATATTAAGTATCTGTTTACAAGTATCTTAAATTGAAAGCTAATCGTTTAGGTATAGTTATTTTATGTGTTCCTTTGGTAATTTTCAGCTATTTGATTTATTACAACTCCTCATAATTTTAAAAAAAAGTCTGCCAATACTTTTTTTAAAAAAACACATTATTAAAATTACCATTAACTCCAAACATTCTGTTGAGAATTGTGTTAACCTTGGTTTATTTGCTGCTATTAAAATCCCAAAACCTATGAACTCCATAATTAAATAACATTCAATCAGTGCTCCATATGAAAAACGCACGAATGAATTACATAATTCATCGTGCGCTTTAAGTAAGTATTCATATCATATTTCTATTCATTTTTTACAAAAAAATGATTTCCAATTCAAATAATACTTATTTTATATTTCTTCCGTTACTATCAATTACTTCTTTGTACCAATAAAAAGAATCTTTGCGAATCCTATCTAATGTCCCCTCACCATTATCATCTCTATCAACATAAATGAACCCATACCTTTTTTTCATTTCCGCAGTAGATGCACTTACCAAGTCAATACATCCCCACATCGTATAGCCTAGAACTTCTACCCCTTCTACAATAGCTCTCTCTACAGCAGATAAATGATTATTCAAATAGTCAATTCGATATTGATCATGAATATGGAGTCCTGTTTCATCTTTTTCAACTTTATCTATTGCCCCTATCCCATTTTCAACAATAAATAAAGGTAATTGATATTTCTCATACAGAGTCTGCAACAAAATTTGTAAGCCATTCGGATCAATTTCCCAGCCCCACTCAGTTTGACTTAGATAAGGATTTTTCAACACCTTACTTAAGTTACCATTTGTCGATTGATATAATTCAGGAGTTGCAGACACAGCACGACTCATGTAATAACTAAAAGAAATAAAATCAACAGAGTGACTCAATACTTCCTCATCGTCTTCTTCCATCTTTACTTCAACGCCATATTTTCTCCATTCATTATGAATCCAATTTGGATACTTTCCTCTTGCTTGAACATCAAGAAAATAATTTAAATTTTTATCCGCTTCAAGTTTCACTATCGTATCTATAGGATTAGCTGTCATCGGATAATTATAAATACCTAAAACCATATTTCCTATCTTAAAGTTTGGATTGATTTCATGCCCAATTTTAACTGCTCTCGCACTAGCAACCAATTCGTGATGAGCAATTTGATAAAAATCCTGTTTAGTTAGTTTTTCTTTAGGTGTTTTTATTCCTGCACCTAACAACGGAAAGTTCCATAACGCATTGATTTCATTAAAGGTTAACCAATAGGTCACTTTATGTTGATATCGCTGAAATACTGTTCGACAATAATTTTCAAAATAGTTTACTAGTTTACGGTCTAACCACCCATCTAATTGATTGGTTAGATAATAGGGAGTTTCATAATGTGATAAAGTCACTAAGGGCTCTATACCATATTTCAGACACTCATCAATCACTTGGTCATAAAATTGCAAGCCTAATTCATTTGGCTCTAACTCATCACCATTAGGAAATATCCTAGACCAGGCAATAGAAAAACGCAATACTTTAAAACCCATCTCCGCAAATAATGCAATATCTTCTTTAAATCTATGGTAAAAATCGATTCCATCTAACTTTAGATTATCTGCTTCTACAGATGTATCTAAATGTGCAAAAGCTCCTTTGGACATGTATTCCTGTATAGATAATCCTCGTCCATCTAAATTATAAGCACCTTCTGCTTGATTAGCAGAAATTGCACCACCCCATAAAAAATCTTTAGGAAAACTCATTTCATTATCACCCCTTTAGTTAAATACTGTGAATAGAACTTCATCATTTGATAAGTTATCTTTTTTATTCGTATTAATTACATCAGTGAATTGATCAGTATTTGTAATAACAATCGCGCTGCTAAGTGAATATCCTGATTGCTTGATACTATTTATATCGAAATGGCCCAATAATTCACCCTTTTCTACTTTGTCACCAGCATGTACATTTACTTCAAATCCCTTACCATCTAACTCTACTGTATCAATACCAATATGAATTAACAGCTCTGCTCCTTTATCATCCCTTAGGCCAAAAGCATGATGTGTTGGAAAGACTGTTACTATTTCTCCATCAAAAGGAGCATATATCTCTCCGATTTGTGGCTCAATTACAATTGTCCGCCCCATAATTTCATTGGCAAAAACATTATCGGGAACTTCAGATAAGGGAATTTGATCACCTTTCAAAGGACTATAAACTTGAGTTGCGTTTTCATTCATTAAAGATCTTACAC
>NZ_JBCOJC010000041.1:0-4915 GCF_040925905.1 Enterococcus sp. 2201sp1_2201st1_C11_2201SCRN_220225 | reverse complement strand
GTTATATAAACTGGAAGCGCTAAAATACCTGCTGTAGCAGAAGCATAAGTGCGCATATTAGTCAAACCTGCAAACAGTCCCGCAACCCCGCCAGACAAAACTACAACCCATAACGGCTTCTTCAATTTCATTGTTACACCATATAATGCAGGTTCAGTAATTCCAAATAGCGCTGTTGTAGCTGCCGAAAAAGCTGTTGTCTTCATTACTTTATCTTTTGTTTTTAACCCAACAGCAAAAGATGCACCAGCTTGTGCCATGTTTGATGCTAACATCCCAGGCCCTAATAACGTTCCATATCCTAGTGTAGCGTACTGAGCTAATTGCACTGGCATTAAGCTATAATGCATTCCAGTCATTACAAAGAATGGAGTTAAAGCTCCCATTAAAACTGGCAATACCCAACGTGCTTGATCATTGAAAAATTCAAATACTACTAAAAGAATATCACCAACCATCGCCCCAAGAGGACCAACAGCAATCCAAGCTAGTGGCGCTGTTACTAAAAAGACAAGTAATGGTACTAAAAATACTTTGACAGCATCTGGAGCGATTTTTTTAGCATATTTTTCAACATATGACATTACTAACACAATCAGAATTGGTGGCACTACAGCTGATCCATAAGATACTGCTTTGACAGGTATTGATAAAAATGTAATTGGATTCTCTGAAGCCACCATTGCAGTAAAATTCGGGTGAATCAACATTGCGCCTAATACAGCTGCATAAAACTGATTGCTTTTAAATCGCTGTGCACTCGTAATTGCTAACATAATCGGTAGAAAATAAAAAGCTGAATCTGCTAATAAATTTAATAATTGATAAGTTGAAGAATCAGCAGTTAACAATTTTAAAAAGACAACTAATGCTAAAAATGCTTTTAACATCCCCGCCCCACAAATCGCTGGAATAATTGGTTGGAAAATATCTGTAATTGCTCCTAAAATTCTGTTGTACCACTTTTCATCAGAAGTTTTTTCTGACAAATCACCTGATGTTTCAACCACTCCCATTTTATTAATTTCTTCTGTCACCTCAGAAACATCCGTTCCAATAATAACTTGAAATTGCCCACCCTTTTCAGCAATTCCTTGAACACCTGGTGTTGCTTTTAACTTATCCTCATCCACGTGATCCATATTTTTTAGTTTAAATCTCAAACGCGTCATACAATTCGTTACAGAAAGAATATTTTCTTGCCCTCCTACTCCAGAAACAACATCTTTAGCTATTTTCTTATAATCCTTCATTTTTAACCCTCCATTATTTTTTATGAAAAAAAGACCAAATAAAAGCACAACGATTTACACCGCTTCTACTTCTACTTGGTCTTGCCCATTCGGTAACAAAACTATGTTTCTATATTTCCTCTTCACGTAGTGTCACTCGATTGATGTGAATAACAAAATATACAAGTTCAGAATCTGTAATTTTAATTTGATACACACTATCAATATGTTTTTTTATCTTCAATCCGCACAGATATGCTCTAGGATATAATGTTTTTACTTGATTTAATAATGCTTGATCATCATTTAATTGTTTCTTTTCGGAAAAAACACGACTAACAAAATAGCGAATATGAGTTAAAAAGCGATCATAATTAATTGATATCTCATTTAGCCGAAAACCATAATCATATTCTACTATTTGAATTATCTCAGAAATAATTTTTGTAGTAACTAATGTCTCATTACTGATCGAATTTCCTTGTGTTGCATTTACATAATGGAGCGCGATAAATCCAGCTTCATCTTCAGGTAATCTAATATGTTCTGATCGTTCAATCAATAATAAACTGTGTCTTGCTGCCGAAAACTCCCTTGGGTAATATTTCTTAATTTCCCACAGCATATCATTTTTAAGCATAGAACCTTCTACGTATCTTTCCAGAGCATAGCTGATATGATCTCCTAAAAAAAGATAAATTGATGATCTGAAAGAACGATTTAGCTCTTTTTCAGCAATTTTTATAAGCTTTGCGGTTAATATAACATGTCGCTCATCCATCTCCTTCATCAAATGACCAAATTTATTATGTGTGAATTCAGCATCTAAAATAAATTTTTTATCAATTTTGGACTCGTCGATTTTATTCGAAGCTTTTACTCCAAAACCAATACCATTACCAATAATGACACATTCCACACCTTCATCATCTACAAGCATAGCATTGTTATTATACACAGTGATGGGAATCATCTTTGTCACCTCCCGAACATAAAAAATACCGATAAATAGATACCATTCACTCAAAACACCAAATAATGAGCAAAATTTATCTATCCATCGGTATTGCCTTTACAGTAACAATCCACAGCGATATTTTATATCAAAAATAAAGCGTTGTCAATACGACATCCAAACTTTTTTTAGTAGTTGCTCTAATGGGTTAGATGAAGAATCTTACATTATGATACGATATGGACAAGTATCAAAACTACATAAGTTCATGAAATGCATAACTGAAAATAATTCCTTCTGTGGCCCCCACCCAAAGGCTCCCAAAACGATTAATACTAAGTAGACTATCAGAACCAACAATGTCAAAATACTTAAGCCATAAAGCACACGCATCTGGAAAGTCGCATTGCTAAAGAATAGATCAAACTTGCTATTACGCTGAACTTTTTCGGAAACCAAAATCTTTTGTAACGCTGGAATCGCAGCCAGTTGTCGTTTCAAAATCTGAGCATCTTCTTCTGACAACATTTCCGTAAAGATGCGCTCGCCTGATTGAAAATCCAAGGTATAATAATAAGTCTGTTTTCGAATTGCTCCAATAGTTGCAGCACTCCAATCGAAAAAACCAATTTTATATTTCTTAAACATAATGCTCTTAATAACATCATAGGGATAGGAATAAAATAAGCGTTCTTCCAAAAACTCAATAATCACCACAAAGAGCATGCGCCGATCGGTAAAAATCAACAGTCGATTGCCTCTCACATCGTGAAACTTCTCCACATAATCACGTGCTTCTGGTTGCCGTGCATAATTCATTCCCATAACGCCCCCCGTCATAACGGCGGTATTTTCCTGATTAGTCAGTGGCAGATATCCCTGAATGACTTCTCCTTCTTCTAAGTAAGGCGTTATTTTTTTCAAAAAGTCCTGCAAAAAGATGTACATCTTTGTTTGTTCAAATAACTGACTTTTTCTCTGAGTTGAAAAATCTCCTGATTCTTCAGCTGCTAATTCAGTATTCAATCGCCAAAAGGTCTTTTTAAACGGATTTCTCATCAGATTTGCCCTCCTTTACTAAAATCCTCCGTAACTTTTCTTTCCCTCGAGCCAAGCGATTTGAAATCACAGCGGGACTCAAGTTTAAATCTTTCGAAATGTCTCCCGGCTTGTCTTGAAAGAAAAAATACTTCAAAAAAATCAATTGATCTTCTGGAGACAATACCTCCACTAACTCCAAAAACTGCTCCTTATCCAAAGGTTCATCCCATTCCAATGCCTCTGGTAAAAATTCAGTGGGCACACAGCGTAAATCGCGGATAATTTGGCGTTTTTTATCTAGTGCTAAATTTTTGGCGATGGTTAAACACCAAGTCTTTAAACTAGCTTTCTCCGGATTGAAAAGTACACTTTTTTCCCAGATTTTATAAAAAACCTCATTTTCCACTTCCTTGCGATAACTAGCTTCGGCGGGATGGTTTAAAACAGACCAGATACTCTGACAAATAGCAAAACCATAACTGTCAATCAAAGCTTCCAACCCGCGAAAATCTTCTTGTTGCATATAGCGAATAATCTGACATTCTTCCACACTTTCCCGCCTCCTTCTGTACTTTATTATACGTTAGAGGTGAGAAGAATCTATCGCCTCCCAACAAGAAAAATCTAAACAATTTTCTGAGCATACTATTTGGTTTCCCTCTCACTCCTAGGTAGACTACACTTGAGGTGAAAAAAATGCGTAACACTTGGTTAGCAGAACAGTTAGATCAGATTCAAGAGCCGAATTATCAAAAGATTATCCAAGCCACCAAAGACTACATTGAAGAGTTAGAAGACGATAACGAAAGTTTACAAATCTCTTTAGAAGGTTCGATTTGGAGTCCCAATCGTTGGAACGAAAAGATAGAAACAGAGCAGCCCGAAAATTAATTCGGACTGCTCTGTTTTCTTTATTGAACCGCTAAGAATGCTTTTGAAAGCTGAAGAAAATAAGTTAATTGATTTACTTATAAAACTGCGATTAATTCTTTTTCCAATTGTTCTGGAGTAGTGGTAGGGGCAAACCGTTTCACTACATTTCCCTCACGATCCACTAAAAACTTAGTAAAGTTCCACTTAATAGCTAAACCTACCAAACCGCCCTTTTCTTTTTTCAAGAAATTGTAAAGCGGATTTGCGCCGTCTCCGTTGACTTCAATCTTGCCAAAGGTCTTAAAAGTGGTTTGATAATTCAACTGACAAAACTCTTGGATTTCTTCATTGCTTCCAGGAGCTTGGTGGCCAAATTGATTGCAAGGAAAATCCAGAATTTCAAAGCCAGCTCCTTGATGTTTTTTATACAACTTTTCCAATCCTTCATACTGCGGAGTAAATCCGCAGCCAGTCGCAGTATTCACCACTAGCAAGACTTTTCCTTCATAATCAGCTAAAGAAACATCTTGTCCCTTAGCGTCTTTGACTGTATATTCATAAATACTCATTTGAAAGACCGCCTTTCTTTTCTTTCATTGTAGCGAAGGGGCGAATCATTCACAACTAATCAGCCTTTTCTAGAAAAGCAAAAAAGCCGCTTTTTCAAGCGACCTCAAAACACTTATAGCTATACTTTTTGAATGACCGTCTTAGAGCACGTACTAGGCCGAGCTACTAATGGAATATATTCCCGATCAGTGGAAACTTCCATATAAGCTGGGCGAATAATTTTTTGGGTATTAATCAGCTCTTC
>NZ_JBCOJC010000040.1:0-22441 GCF_040925905.1 Enterococcus sp. 2201sp1_2201st1_C11_2201SCRN_220225 | reverse complement strand
ATCCAACCGCTGCCAGTCAATATGCCGCCCTTGAAGCGTTAACTGGAGAACAGGATTCGGTGGAAATGATGCGTCAAGCCTTTGAGGAACGTTTGAACAAATTGTATCCACTGGTTGCCGCTATTCCAGGAGTGAAACTTACCAAACCTCAAGGAGCTTTTTACTTGTTTCCAAATGTTTCTGGCACCATGGAGCTATGCGGCTATGACAATGTCACTAGTTTTGTCAATGATTTACTAGAAGATGCGCTAGTCGCTACGGTGACCGGTGCGGGCTTTGGGGCACCGGAAAATTTGCGGATTAGTTATGCGGCTGATTGGGATACTTTAGAAGAAGCTGTGAAGCGAATTAGCGAGTTTGTAGAAAAGAAACGCAAAAAATAAAGGGAATAAAAATTAGCCGTCTGAAATTCAGACGGTTTTTCTATGGTATTTTGCCAAAATTAGGATTGAATCAAGGGATTCCTACTAGAAAAAAGGAATGGTTGTTGAAAAAAAGCCTCGAAACGATTACAATCGATTTTGAGAACAAAAAGACAGGAGAGACAACTGTGGAAACAATTCAAATTATTGATGCTAAAAACCACGTCGGCCAAACCGTGCAAATCGGTGCTTGGGTGGCAAATAAACGCTCTAGTGGGAAAATTGCTTTTCTTCAACTACGAGATGGCACAGCTTACTTCCAAGGAGTAGTTGTAAAAAGTGAAGTACCAGAAGATACTTTCCAACTGGCAAAAAATCTAAGCCAAGAAACAGCAGTGATGATTACCGGTGAAATTCGTGAAGACACACGCTCAAAATTCGGTTATGAAATTGGTGTGGCAGGAATCGAAGTAGTAGGGGAAAGCCATGATTATCCTATTACCCCAAAAGAACACGGTACCGACTTTTTAATGGATCACCGTCATCTATGGTTGCGTTCTTCTAAACAACATGCGATTATGCAAATCCGCAATGAATTAATTCGGGCCACTTATGAATTTTTCAATCAAAATGGCTTTGTTAAAATTGATCCACCAATTTTAACAGGTTCCGCTCCAGAAGGCACTACCGATTTATTTGAAACCAATTATTTCGATCAAAAAGCCTATTTGTCCCAGTCTGGCCAGTTGTATATGGAAGCAGCAGCTATGGCTTTTGGTAAAGTCTTTTCCTTTGGTCCAACATTCCGGGCTGAAAAATCCAAGACTCGCCGTCATTTGATTGAATTTTGGATGATTGAACCGGAAATGGCCTTTGCTCATCAAGAAGAAAGCCTGGAAGTTCAAGAACAATACGTGGCATTCTTAGTGCAAAGTGTATTAGATAACTGCGATTATGCGTTACACGTCTTAGAGCGGGATCGCACTGTGTTAGAAAAATACACCCAATTACCGTTCCCACGAATTTCTTATGATGACGCTATTGAACTATTGAAGAAAAATGGCTTTGAGGATATTGAGTGGGGCGACGACTTCGGTTCTCCTCATGAAACCTTTATTGCCAATTCCTTTGATCGTCCAGTGTTTATCTTGAACTATCCAAAAGCAATTAAACCATTTTATATGAAACCACATCCAACTCGTGAAGACGTAGTAATCTGTGCGGATATGATTGCTCCAGAAGGTTATGGGGAAATCATTGGTGGCAGTGAACGGGCAACGGATTATGAATATCTTTTGGAACAAATCAAAACACATGGCTTAGACCCAGAAGAATACGCTTGGTACTTGGACTTGCGTAAATACGGTTCTGTGCCCCATGCCGGCTTTGGTTTAGGACTAGAACGAACTGTAACTTGGCTCGCGGGTATTGAACATGTACGAGAAGCCATTCCGTTTCCACGGTTATTGAACCGAATTTATCCATAAGTAAAAATAGAGGTCAGGGCTTTTTCCTGACCTCTATTTTTGTGTTTGTTGATAAATCGTGATAATAAATACGCTGAAAAGTTTTTTTATAGCAATTCTATTTTTGAAATTGCTCGTTTTCGTTTATAATAATGTGAGGGTTACGTAATTTTTGAAAGATTGGATTTAGAGTGGAGGAGAAAAAATGAAAAAAGTAAAAAAAGGTTTTTGTTGGCTAGCATTGTTTTTTTTATTAATTCAAAGTCCGTTGACAGCCTTGGCTACAACCCAAGGAACAACTAGCAGTACCATGGACCAAACAACCAGTACTAGCTTACCAACACAAACTAGCACCTTGCCTAGTGCTGAGGAGACAGACACGGAGCAAACCAGCCAAAGTACGGAGGACAGCGCGACTACACCAACAAGCTCAGAGGAAGCTACGAGTAGCTCCGAGCAAACAGAACAGTCCGCTTCTGAAGAACCGGCTGTAGCTACAGAGCGATTCCAATTATCTTACAAAATAGGATCATCAGAATGGTTAAATGGTGAAAAAGAAGAGTTGCAGATTGAAAATAAAGACGATTTAAAAGGGTTAGATATTCGTGTGTTGGACACTTTATCTGATAGTGATACCTCTGTATTAGAATTCAGAGGTCATTATAGCAAGGTAGGTTGGAATTCTGATGAATTTGCTGGAGAGGAAGTTTTTGCAGAGCCTATCAATCAGGAGAATGCTTTAGAAGCGTTGGAATTGCGTCTGAAAGATAATTTGCAAGATGAATATACGATTTATTATCAAGTTTATACCCCTGAGCTTGGTTGGTTAGGTTGGGCTAAAAATGGTGAAACGGCTGGTTCTACCGGTTTTGGCTCTGCCATTGAAAAAATTAATATCTGCATTTTACCAGTGACGGAAACTGATTTAACCAATGAGGAAGAAGCTTTTAAAGAACAAAGTGTTAAAACCATGGCAGCACCAGAAGAAGTTACCGCTAGTGTGGAGTATCAAGCTCATGTGCAATCCATTGGCTGGCAAAATCCTAGTAAAGATGGTGTTACAGCCGGTACTACCGGAGCAGCTAAACGGATTGAAGCAATTAAAATGAAATTAGCGTTAACAGGTATTGAAGGTGGCATCGAATATCGAACCCATGTTCAAAGTTTGGGCTGGCAAGGGTATAGCAGTAATGGGGATCTTTCAGGAACTACCGGAAGATACTTACAACTAGAAGCGCTACAAGTGCGCTTAGTAGGTGCAGTGGCTCAGCAATACGATATTTATTATCGTGTTCATGTACAGAAATTCGGCTGGCTTGACTGGGCGAAAAATGATGTCGTGGCAGGAAGCACTGGGTTTAAATATCGTATTGAAGCCTACGAAGCCAAATTGGTGAAAAAAGGGGAGGCGGCCCCAGGAGCTACTAGCCGTCCTAGCGTTTCCTTTAAACAGCCTAATATTAACTATAGCACCCATGTTCAAAGCTATGGTTGGAGCTTAGGAACGAAGTCGAACGGAAGTGTCTCTGGTACTACAGGGCAAGGTAAAAGAGTCGAAGCGCTTACGGTAGCGGTTGATAATTTACCAGTTAACGGTGGAGTGGAATATCGCGTCCACGGTCAAACTTACGGTTGGCAAGGTTATCGCAGTAACGGAGCGTTAGCTGGTACTACCGGTCAAGGAAAACGAGTGGAAGCTCTGGATATTCGTTTAACTGGAGAACTCGCCCAACATTTTGATGTTTATTATCGAGTCCATTCAGAAAAACTAGGTTGGTTAGGCTGGGCGAAAAATGGGGAACATGCAGGCACATCTTCTCTAGCTTATCGAGTGGAAGCAGTTCAAATCGTGCTGTTTTTGAAAGGTAGAGCCAATGTTAGTCAAAACGGTAATAGTTATGTAACTCATAAAGTAAACAGTATTAAAAACATTAGTCGTTATGTACGAGTATTAAATAATAGTACTTCAGCTTTTTCTAGAGAGCCCGCGCCTTATGCTGCGAAAAATACCAATGTGGCTCGCTTTAAAGGTTACATGGGGCGAGCGGTAAAAGAAGCCGACACTACCAGTGGTCGCTATTATTTCTTAGTAGCACCAGGTGGGGATTTAGGTTGGGTGAAAGCAGCTGAAACGGAAAATGTCCAAAGCCAGTTTTGGATGTACAATACCGATGGACCATTTCCTTCATTGAGTGTGCCGAATTTAAATATTACGGTTTCCGTTAGTCAACAACGAGTTCGCATTCGTTCTGGCTCAAGAACCTTGTATACGATGTTATGTTCTACAGGTCTAGGCTTATGGCCGAATAACTTAAGTACACCATATGGTAATTTTAGAATTCAAGCTGAACGCGGGGATAGTTTCTGGTATGGTGGTTCTGGCGGGGCCTTTTATCGATCTTATCATGGTCATGGGGTTTACTTGTTCCACACTGTACCGATTGCCTTTCCAGGAACAACTACAGTCTTTAATCAGATTGAAGGCGCAAAACTTGGACAAAGAGCATCTCATGGTTGTATTCGCCTGTCAGTTCCAGATGCGCGATGGTTCTATTACAATATGCCTTACAATACACCGGTGCAGATTTATTATTAATTAGCGTTCATCACGGTCCTTAGACAACTGTCTAAGGGCTTTTTTCTCGGGAAATTTCTGAATATCTTAGGGTTTTATTTATGAATCAATGGCCTTGGTTTACTAGAGGAGGGAGTATGGTATAATATCCTTTGTTAAAAGACGAGATTGAGTAAGGAAGAAGTAGATGGATAAAGTAATTATTAGTATTGTAACCTATAATAGTCCGGATGCTTTTGAGACCCTGGATCAGTTTCGGAGTATTATGGAAGCATATCCTCAGTTTGAATTAATCGTTCATGACAATCATTCTGAGCCAGACTATGTACAACGACTTAAAAGTTATGAATATATCACGGTAATAGAAGGTAGTGAAAATGCTGGCTTCGGTCATGGACATAATGAAAATCTCTTGCATCGCAAAGGAGACTACGCCTTAATCTGTAATCCAGATATTGTCATAGAAAAAGCAGATTTAGACGTGATGTTGCAAAAAATTCAAGCACAGTCGAAGGTGGTAGCTGTTTTTCCCAGTGTCTACAATTCAGATGGCACCCCTCAGTATTTGATTCGTAAACAATTGGCAGTTTTTGATTATTTTTTGCGTTTTATGCCTAGTAAGAGTTTAAAACGTGCCTTTTCAAAAAGGTTGCAAGAGTTTGAATGTCGCAATCTTTCAGAAACAGAAGATAGTTTTATCAAGATGGGTTCCGGTTGCTTGATGTTAATAGATCTTGCTAAGTATCAAGCAGTTGGTGGATTTGATGAGCGCTTTTTTATGTATTTTGAAGACAATGATTTGTGTCTGCGACTGGGATCTAAGGGAGATCGACTACTTTACACCCCAGCAGCTAAAATTATTCACCATTATGGCAAGGGATCCCACCGGAGTTTTAAACTCTTTGTCATTTTTATGCAATCGATGTTCAAATTTTTTAATAAGTGGGGATGGCGTTTCTTTTAATGGATAAAACAATTTACGCGGTAATTGTATTGTATAAACAAAAATGGCAAGAAATTCCCAGTCGTAACTGTTTGGAGACAATGGTTTCTGAGCGCAATTTGACACTGATGGTTTATGACAATAGTCCTGAAGCGCAAAGAGATTCTTTCTTTTTAGATAAACATGTCACCTATGTTCACGATGCTTCAAATCCTGGCTTGGCACAGGCTTACAATAAAGCTTTGAAGGCAGCCGCAAATTTTGATTGGCTACTCCTTTTAGATCAAGATACTAAAGTGACTTTGGACTATTTTACCGAAATCAAAAAAACAGCTCCCGATAAAGACGTGGTAGCTTTAGTGCCACGGATTTTTTCTGAAAATCGGCAAATTTCTCCAGTTTATTCAGAACAATATATTAAGAAAACAACGCAACACCCTAACAGTGGCGTTCAGGAAAAAGTAATGGCCATTAATTCAGCCTCAGTGTTGCGAGTTGCTTTTTTAAAAGAAATCGGTGGGTTTAATTTAGATTTTCCTCTAGATTTTCTGGACCATTGGCTTTATTGGTGCATCGGCGAAGCAGGAAAAAAAGTGCAAATTTTAGAAACAGTGTTAAAACACGATTTATCGGTTTTAGATTATGCAACATTGCCATTTTCTCGCTATGAGTCAATTTTAAAAGCGGAAAGACGATATTACTCTATGTATGCCATAGCTTTAAAAAAGCAACATCAAAATCATTTGTTCAAACGAACCATTAAACAATTTTTAACCGTAAAAAATCGTCGCTTTTGGAAGCGAACGTTTGCTGAATGGCACCAGCTAATAGGAGGAAAGAAATGATTTCTGTCTGTTTAGCTTCCTATAATGGAGCAGCCTTTATTGCCCAACAAATTGAGAGCATTTTAATCCAATTAGACGCTACGGATGAACTGATTATTTCAGACGATGGCTCAACGGATAATACTCTGGAAATCGTAACTTCTTATCAAAAAGCTTATTCTCAAATAAGAATTTATGAAGGGCCGAGACAAGGAGTGGTGAAAAATTTTGAATTTGCCATTTCCCATAGCCGTGGAGATTTGATTTTTCTAGCCGATCAAGATGACGTTTGGCTACCTGATAAAGTGGCTAAGATGTCTAATGCTTTTGCTGAAAATCCAGAGGCGGACGTAGTAATTTCTGATTTAAAAATAGTAGATGGTCAGCTAAAGCCAGTCCATTCTTCTTATTTCGAATATCGCCAAGTAAAAGAAGGATTTTGGCATAATCTACTTCGAAGCGGATATATTGGGGCAGGAATGGCTTTTCGAAAAGAATTAAAAGAAAAAATCCTACCATTTCCTAAAAAAATACCCATGCATGATATGTGGATTGGCTTAGTGGCCGGAAAAGGGGTTTTCTTGTTACAGGAGCCCTTAACCTTGTATCGGCGTCACGAAAAAAATGCCAGTGAAATTCAGTCCACTACTAGTTTTTATCAAAAATTCATTTGGCGTTTTGAAATAATCATCCCGCTGATTCAAAATGCTTTCAAATAAGCCCTTTGAAAGCCGTTTGTTCATTACATTTATATTTCAAAATGCATTAAGTTGTGACAAAATAATAGCTTCATGAGATAATACCAAAGTGTGTTTAAAATACCTTTTTAAAGGAGCGATTCGATGAAAGGAATCATCTTAGCCGGGGGCAGTGGCACCCGTCTGTATCCATTAACCAAAGCGACATCTAAACAATTGATGCCCATTTATGACAAACCAATGATCTATTACCCAATGTCCACCTTAATGTTGGCGGGAATCAAGGAAATCTTAATTATTTCCACGCCTCAAGATACTCCTCGTTTTGAAGAATTATTTGGGGATGGCTCAGATTTGGGCTTGTCCATTGAATATGCAGTCCAAGAAAGTCCTGATGGCTTGGCGCAAGCCTTTATTATTGGAGAAGACTTTATCGGCTCAGACAGCGTGTGCCTAATTTTAGGAGACAATATTTACTATGGTGGGGGCTTGTCCAAAATGTTACAGCGGGCTGCTGCTAAAGAAAGTGGCGCCACAGTCTTTGGGTACCATGTCAATGACCCAGAACGTTTTGGGGTAGTGGAATTCGATGAAAGCATGAATGCAGTCTCCATTGAAGAAAAACCAGCAGAACCAAAATCCAATTATGCAGTAACTGGTTTGTATTTCTATGACAATGATGTGGTGGAAATTGCCAAAAATATCAAACCTTCTCCACGAGGTGAATTGGAAATCACCGATGTGAACCAAGCTTATTTAGAGCGAGGAAAATTAGCAGTGGAAGTGATGGGCCGAGGCTTTGCTTGGTTGGATACGGGCACCCACGAATCACTACTGGAAGCTTCAACTTTTATTGAAACCATTGAAAAACGGCAAAATCTAAAAGTAGCTTGTTTAGAAGAAATTTCCTATCGTATGGGCTATATTGACCAAGGAAAATTATTAGAATTAGCCCAACCATTAAAGAAAAATCAATACGGACAATACTTACTCCGTTTAGCAGAAGAGGCGTAATAAAATGGGACAAATCAAAGTAACCAAAACCAATTTAACCGATGTACTTATCGTAGAACCCGCAGTCTTTGGGGATCATCGGGGCTTCTTTACAGAAAGCTATTCTGAAGAAGACTTTAAAGCTGCGGGCATTACCGCAAATTTTGTGCAAGACAATCATTCCTTGTCTAGTCAAGCCGGCGTTTTACGGGGACTGCACTTCCAAAAAGGGCAAGCTGCTCAAACCAAGTTAATTCGCGTGGTCACTGGTGCGGTTTTAGATGTGATTGTAGATATTCGAAAAGGAAGCCCTACTTATGGCAAATGGGAAGGTTATATCTTGTCTGAAGCCAATCATCGTCAACTTTTAGTACCAAAGGGATTTGCCCATGGCTTTGTGACTTTGACAGACAATGTGAACTTCTTGTACAAATGTGACAATTACTACAATGCGGTCGCAGATGGTGGCATTGCCTTTGATGATCCTGATTTGGCCATTGACTGGCCGATTGATATTGCCAAAGCGATTCTTTCTGAAAAAGACCAACACCATCCAACTTTGAAAGAATTTTCTGCTGAAAATCCTTTCGTATACGGTGAAATTTAAGGAGCGAACTCATGAAAAAGATTATTGTAACGGGTGGAGCTGGTTTTATCGGCTCAAATTTTGTGCACTATGTGGCCGAACATCATCCAGAAGTTGAAATTACCGTTTTAGACAAATTAACTTATGCCGGCAACCGGGCTAATTTAGATGGTCTACCAACTGACCGGGTAAAATTAGTCGTAGGAG
Source organism: Enterococcus sp. 2201sp1_2201st1_C11_2201SCRN_220225 (assembly GCF_040925905.1). Classification (NCBI taxonomy): domain Bacteria; kingdom Bacillati; phylum Bacillota; class Bacilli; order Lactobacillales; family Enterococcaceae; genus Enterococcus; species Enterococcus sp. 2201sp1_2201st1_C11_2201SCRN_220225. Next base: position 13,787 of record NZ_JBCOJC010000040.1, on the reverse strand, counting down.
ACATTGCAGATGCTGAATTAGTTGACAGTTTAGTCAAAGATACTGATGCAGTGGTTCATTATGCGGCAGAATCTCATAATGACAACTCATTAAAAGATCCTTCTCCTTTCATCCAAACTAATATTGTGGGTACTTTTACTCTGTTAGAAGCTTGCCGCAAATACAATGTGCGTTATCATCACGTATCCACTGACGAAGTCTATGGGGACTTGCCATTACGAGAAGACTTGCCAGGGCACGGGGAAGGACCGGGCGAGAAATTCACGGACAAAACGCCTTACAATCCATCTAGTCCTTATTCCGCTTCAAAGGCAAGTTCTGACTTGTTAGTGAGAGCTTGGGTGCGTTCCTTTGGCTTGCAAGCAACAATTTCCAATTGTTCCAATAACTATGGACCTTACCAACACATTGAAAAATTCATTCCTCGCCAAGTGACCAATATTTTAAGTGGGATTCGGCCAAAATTATATGGTGACGGGAAAAATGTTCGGGACTGGATTCATACGAACGATCATTCTTCTGCCGTGTGGTTGATTTTGACAAAAGGTCAAATCGGTGAAACGTACTTAATCGGTGCCGATGGAGAAGAAGACAACAAGACTGTTTTGGAATTAATCTTAGAAATGATGGGCAAAGACAAAAACGATTATGACCATGTCAATGATCGTCCTGGACACGATTTGCGTTATGCCATTGATTCCACTCGTCTAAGAGAAGAATTAGGTTGGCAACCAGAATTCACCAACTTTAAAGACGGTTTGGCTCATACCATTGAATGGTATACCCAACATGAAGACTGGTGGAAAGACGAAAAAGCGGCGGTAGAAGCCAAATACGCAGAAAACGGACAATAGACTTTGAAAAGGCAGGTTTCCTGCCTTTTTCAAAGAAGTCAGTTCTAAAAATGGGAGGCACAAGATGATTTTATTAACTGGAGGCAATGGCCAACTAGGCACAGAGCTTCGTCATTTATTAGATGAACAAGGACAAGAGTACGTCGCAACAGATGTAAAAGAATTGGATATCACGAATGCTGAGGCGACAATGGCATACATTGAAAAAATGCGCCCAACAGTGATTTATCATTGTGCAGCCTACACCGCTGTGGACAAAGCCGAAGACGAAGGCAAAGAATTAGATGAAAAAATCAATGTGGATGGTACTCGCAATGTAGCCTTGGCTGCTAAAGCAGTCGATGCGCTATTGGTTTATGTCAGCACCGACTATGTCTTTGATGGCAAACTAAAAGACGGACATTATGCCGTCGATGCTAAAACTAATCCTTTGAATGAATATGGCCGCACCAAATTATTAGGCGAACAAGCTGTAGAAGAAATCTTGGATCACTACTATATCATCCGTACTTCTTGGGTCTTTGGCCAATATGGACATAATTTTGTCTTCACCATGCAACGTTTAGCAGAAACTCATCCTAAATTAACCGTGGTCAATGATCAATTTGGTCGCCCAACGTGGACCCGCACTTTGGCAGAATTCATGACCTTTGCCGTAGAAAAGAAAGCTCCTTATGGCGTATACCACTTATCCAATGACAATAGCTGTTCTTGGTATGAATTTGCCAAAGAAATTCTAAAAGATACAGACGTGGACGTGCAACCAGTCACTTCTGAAGAGTATCCTCAAAAAGCGACTCGGCCTCAATATGCAGTAATGGACTTGAGCAAGACAAAAGCGCTGGGCTTTAACATTCCGACTTGGGAAGAAGCGTTGGCACAGATGTTAGCTAATATCAAAAATAAATAGCAATTGCTAGAAAGAAGAATTCAAATGACAAAAATTTCTGTTTTTGGATTAGGTTATGTTGGACTTGCAAATGCGTTGTTGCTTTCACAAAAAGAGGATGTCATGGCTTATGATATCGTTGAAGAGAAAATCGACATGCTAAATAATCAACAGTCACCCATTGAAGATTCGGAAATTCATGAGTTTTTATTAAGGGATGATTTAAATGTACAGTTTACGAAGAATTTTTCTGATGCTGTGATGTTTGCGGACTATCTGATTATTGCTACTCCAACTGACTACGATGAAAAGAAAAATTATTTTGACACTTCCACTGTTGAAGATGTAATTTCAAAAGCTTTGGCAATTCGGCCAGATGCTACATTTATTATTAAATCAACTGTGCCTGTTGGCTATACAAATCAAACAAAAGAAAAGTTTGCGACTGATAATATTATCTTTTCACCAGAATTCTTGCGTGAAGGGAAAGCATTATATGATAATTTGCACCCTACTAGAATTGTAATTGGAGAGTGCTCAGATAGAGGACAACACATTGCTGATTTGTTCAAAGAAAATTCTTTGGATACGGATGTTCCTGTTTTATTAACACATCCTACTGAAGCGGAAGCAATTAAGTTATTTTCCAATACTTATTTAGCTTTACGGGTATCTTTCTTTAATGAATTGGATACTTATGCAGCGGTTCGAAATTTGAACTCTGGTCAAATAATCGAAGGTGTGGGCTTAGATCCTCGGATTGGTTCTCATTATAACAACCCTTCCTTTGGTTATGGTGGTTACTGCTTACCAAAAGATACTAAACAATTACGAGCTAATTTCGAAGATGTGCCAAACAATATCATTGGTGCCATTGTGGATGCCAATGTTACTAGAAAAGACTTTATTGCTGAACAAATTCTGGAAAAAAATCCAAAAGTCGTTGGTATTTATCGATTGACGATGAAATCTAATTCCGATAATTTCAGATATTCTTCAATTCAAGGTGTTATGAAACGAATTAAGGCAAAAGGAATTGAAGTCGTGGTTTATGAACCAACCTTAGCTGAAGATAGCTTCTTTAATTCTAAAGTTGTAAAAGACTTAGATGAATTTAAAGCTGTCTCAGATGTAATTGTTTCCAATCGGTACGAAGATTCGTTATCTGATGTGATGGATAAAGTTTATACCCGTGATATTTTCCGCCGAGATTAATATTTGAATAACTATATTGAATGCAGTTTTCTCAGCATGAAAAACTTGGCTTTTTTATAATTGCTGGAGCTTTGGTTATTGCTCCAGCAATTATCCTTTTGGAAAATATTAATACATAGCTGTAAAATAAATTGCTTGATAGCTGATGTACCAATTTGATTTTAAGAGTTAGTCATTTTGGGGAATAAATGCTGGAATTCTACAAAGTAAAATTTCAGGTTAATGAATAGGAGTGTCAATTCTGTGTTTGAGAAAAAAAATCGTATTTTGCTGCGGGAACTCGTAAGAACGGACTTTAAATTGCGTTATCAAGGTAGTGTGATCGGGTATCTATGGTCTGTTTTGAAACCACTGATGCTTTTTGCGGTTATGTATGTGGTGTTTATCTACTTCCTGCGTTTTGGTGACGATGTTCCTCATTTTGCTGTGGCTTTACTTTTAGGAATGGTCTTATGGCAATTTTTTACGGAAACTACAAGTCAAGGAATGCAATCGATTGTGATTCGGGGAGACTTACTTAGAAAATTGAGTTTTCCGTCTCATATAGTGGTGGTTTCTGTTTCAATCAATGCTCTGATAAATCTGGTAATTAACTTGATTATTGTTTTTATTTTCGGATTGATAAATGGGGTTGAAATAACGAAGTTTGCGATGATTCTCCCATTTTTACTTGTAGAGCTGTACGCATTTTCTTTGGGAGTAGCGTTTATATTAGCCACAGTTTACGTCAGATTTCGCGATATTGGTCCAATTTGGGAAGTATTATTGCAAGCCGGGATGTACTTGACACCAATTATTTATCCTATAACGCTTGTAATCAATATGAGCCCTAAGATAGCAAAAATATTGATGATGAATCCCTTGGCTCAAATTATTCAAGATGCTCGTCATGGCCTTACCAGTACGGTAAACCTTACTGTATGGCAGCTTGTGGGAAATAAAGCATTAGTTGCGTTTCCTTATATTTTACCTTTTGTATTATTGATTGTTGGATTTTTAGTATTCAATAAAAATTCTAAGAAATTTGCGGAGATTATTTAAATGAAGAATAATGTAGCAGTAAAAGTAAGTAATGTGAGCAAAACTTTTCATTTGCCGACTGATAATAGTACTAGTTTAAAAAGAACAATTGTTAACTATTTTAAGGGAATAAAAGGTTACCGAGATCAAAAAGTTTTGAGAGATATTTCTTTTGAAGTAAATCAAGGAGATTTCTTTGGAATTGTAGGACGGAATGGTAGTGGTAAGTCCACTTTGTTAAAAATCATTTCACAAATCTACTTTCCAGAGCACGGTACTGTAGAAGTTAATGGAAAATTAGTATCTTTTATTGAATTGGGAGTAGGGTTTAATCCTGAGCTGACTGGAAAAGAAAATGTTTACTTAAATGGTGCAATGTTGGGATTTCCTGAAAAAGAAATTGATGAAATGTATGGAGACATTGTTGCGTTTGCTGAATTAGAAGATTTTATGCATCAAAAATTGAAAAATTACTCTAGTGGTATGCAAGTCCGACTAGCTTTTGCAGTGGCTATCCAAGCAAAGAGTGATATTTTGGTTTTGGATGAAGTCTTGGCTGTAGGGGATGAGGCTTTTCAACGGAAATGTAACGATTATTTTTTAAATGCAAAACGGGACAAAAAAACAATCATTTTGGTTACTCATGATATGGATTCTGTCCGTAAATATTGCAACCGAGCAATATTAATCGATAAAGGAGAAATAAAAGTTATTGGTTCTCCGGATGAAGTAGCCAATCAATATTCTTTAGACAACGTTACACAAAAAGGTTCTGCCACTGTTATTGAAGAGGTTGTTACCCAAGACACTCCGGAGCCTATGGTGGAAGTTGAAGAAAAAGTAGATGACGTCCAAAACAAAGAGGAAAATCTTTCTCCTGTCCGCGATTTAAAAGTTAGATTGCTTTCCGAAAAGTTGTTGGAGGATTCAGATAGAGTGGTAGAATTTGAGATTTCCTATAACGTTTTAGAAGATATTCCTACTTATATTGCGTTTTCCATGGTAGATATTGACCGTAACGTATGGATTTACAATGACAATTCTTATGATTTCAAAACTTCTAAGGTTGGACAAAAAATTTTCCACTATACTTGTCATTTGTCTGAACTTAACAAATGCAAACTAAAACTAAATGTGGCCGTCCGAAATAATGAAGACGAACCCATGATTTTTTCTGATACAGAAAATTCACCAGTACTTATTATTTCACCAAAAGCAAATATGACTAAAAGTGAAAGAATCGCAAGTAGTGGCGTTATCAAAAGAAATGGGCAATGGACAGCCAAATAACCTTTCACAGAAGTTAGGAGAGAATGATGAATACAGTTTCAGTTATTGTGACATGCTTTAATAAAGCACCATTTATAAAGCAATGTATTGAGAGTATCTTTAACCAGTCAATACAAACTATTGAATTATTGGTGATCAATGACGGTTCTACAGATGAATCGGATGAAATTATCCGTAAAACCTTGGAAAATTCCCCTTTCAAAAAAACGGACTATATTGACCAGGAGAATTTGGGAGCTTGTTTGTCGAGAAATATTGGCTTAGATTGGGCAAACGGGGAATATATTTTAATTGTTGATGGAGACAACTATTTAGAATCAAATCATATCGAAAAATCTTTAAACTTCTTACTTGAATCCGATTCTGATATTGCATACTGTTCCTTAAAAAATTCTGACACAGGAGAAGTTTTAATCGAAGCACCAGAGTTTTCATTGGGCCGATTAATAACAGTAAATTTTATTGATACTTGTTCTCTTTTTAAGAAGAGCATCCTTGGAAGTCACCGCTTTGATCCAGAATTAAATCGACTGTTTATGCAAGACTATGATTTCTTTTTAAGCTTAATCCATGCTGGAGCTAAGGCTACGAAAGTACCAGATCTTTACCTAAACTATCGAGTGTTGGATAACTCTCAAGGAAATCGTGGTGATGATCGTTTAAAAAGAGTGAAGTGGATTGAAGTATATAACTATATCATCCGAAAATACCCAGAGTATTTAAATAATCAAACTACACATTTAGGTGCTTGGTATAGTGAATTGAATAGCCAATATGAAGAATCTGCCGAGAAATCAGATAATCTTGCTCAATTACTTAATGCACGAAAAGACGAGCTTAATCAGTTGAAAGCAGTACAAAATTCATTGATAGAAGAACTTGAATTAAAAGAGAAAACAGTTCGTGTCAAAGAAATGATGATTGAGGATAAAGATACGCACATCTACAATCTTGAAAACCAATTTGCCGATATTATGCGTTCCAAAACGTGGAAGATTGGTAGAACGCTGACAGCACCTGTTCGAGCTTTAAAAATTTCAAAACAATATCTTAACAAAGTTGTTCGGGTATATCGCATTTCAGGAGCAAAAGGCGTAATGAATAAACTGCGTAATAAGCAGATTGAACGGGATAGTAATTATAAAGATTGGATTACTAATCGCGAGTCTAAAGCTTTAGTGAAAGAACGAAATAATTTAGCTGAATTCTCATATGAACCTTTAATTTCTATATTGATACCTGTTTACAATGTAGAAAGAGAATGGCTTACTAAATGTGTTGAGTCGATAAAAAATCAATGGTATAAAAATTGGGAAATTTGTCTTGCTGATGATTTTTCAACAAAGAAAGAGACCAAAGAAACGCTAAAACAGCTTCAAGAATCTGATGAAAGAATCAATGTTGTTTTCAGGAAAGAAAATGGTCATATTTCTGAAGCTACTAATTCTGCACTGGCTATGGCAAAGGGCGAATTTATTGTTTTAGTAGATAATGATGATGAACTTCCTGCTAATGCTTTGTATGAAGTTGTGAAATTATTAAATGAAAATCAAGACCTATCTTTAATTTATTCTGATGAAGATAAAATAGATGAGTATGGCGAACGCTTTGATCCTCATTTTAAACCGGATTGGTCTCCTGATTTGATTTTAAATCAAAATTATGTTTCTCATATTGGGGTTTACCGGACCTCAATTGCAAAAGAAATTCATGGGTTTAGAAAAGGATTTGAAGGAGCTCAAGACCACGATTTTCTTTTACGCTTTGTAGAAAAAATTAATCGAAATGAAATTGCCCATATACCTAAGATTTTATATCATTGGCGCGCAATTACCGGATCTACAGCTCTAGCTTCTGGCGAAAAAAATTATGCCTACAATGTTGGTGTGAAGGCAGTTCAAGAAGCGCTAGATAGAAGAAAAATCAAAGCTTTTGTAAAAAAAGGAAAATATCCAGGTGTTTATGATGTGCAATACGAATTGATTGAAGAAGCTAGAGTTTCAATTGTTATTCCTACTCGCAATGGCTATGAGGATCTAAAAACCTGTGTGGATTCAATCATCGATAAATCATCTTACTCAAATTATGAAATCGTAATTGCAGATAACGGTAGCGATGATCCAAAAATGCAAGAATTATTTAGTTACTATCGAGAATTGTTAGGAGATCGTTTTAAAAATGTTCTTTTAGACATGCCATTTAATTACTCTCGTATAAATAATCTCGCTGTAGAGGCATCGACGGGCAAGTACTTGCTCTTTCTTAACAATGACACTTCGATTATCAGTCCAAATTGGATTGAAACAATGTTAGGTTTTTGCCAATTTGATCGTGTAGGCTGTGTCGGAGCTAAACTATGGTACATGGATGATACGATTCAACATGGCGGTGTAATTGTTGGTTTAGGAGGAGTTGCAGGACATACATTTTTAAATGCAGGGAAAGATGATCCTGGGTACTTTAGCAGACTCTATACAGATTACAACTATTCAGCTGTGACAGCAGCTTGTTTAATGATTAGCCGTGATGACTTTAGACTTGTAGATGGCTTTGATGAAACATTAGAAGTTGCCTTTAATGATATTGATTTATGTTTGAGAGTGAAAGCTTTAGGTCGTGATAATGTTTGGGCTCATGATGCTCAGTTGTATCATTACGAATCTAAGTCTCGAGGATATGAAGACACACCTGAAAAAGTTAAGAGATTTAACCGAGAAATTGAGAAAATGCAAGTTCGTTATGGTAAAAGCTTGTTACAAGACCCTGCTTATAATGAGAACTTTTCATTAAATGCTGCGCCTTTTACTGTGATTGGTCGTTAGTATTTTAATAGGAAAAGTACTTGAGATAGTAAATAGTAATTATAGATTTGAGCGGGTATCGATGCTTGATATCCGCTCAAATCTTAATGATAAGAATCAAGTGTGAAAAGGAAAAAATTATGAAGAATAAACCAGCTAACATGATTAAATTTTTTAAATTGAAAAAAAATTACATATATGTATTTATAGGATTAGTATTTTTGTTGATGATGCTATATTCAGCTGTTTTTTTTGGCGATTGGAAACTTTCATTTACCAATGTTACATATAACTTCGCACCTTTTGACAGCCTTGGGGTGAAAATAAAGGGTCCTTGGCTATCAGATCCAGCAGATAATGTTTATCCCATAGCTTATCAGTCGATTCATAATTTAAGTTTTTCTTCTTGGATTACTACTTTAGGAATTGGTGCCCCCCAGAGCATGATGCTCTATATGTTTTTTATGAATTATCTCTTCCTATTACCTTTTGATATCGCGCCACTCATTATTTCTATTGTAAAAATACTGATTGCTTTTGGTTCAATGTACGCCTTTATACGGAGAATTTATCCATCGCGTTTGGGTGCATTTATTTCAGGCGTATCATATGCACTATGTTCGACTATGATTGTTTGGCACGGTTGGCCTCACTCTGAAGTAACCATGTTTGCACCATTGTTGTTTCTAATAATGGATTTATTGACAGAGAAATTTAAAGTGAGTTATCTCATTATAGGAAGTCTAGTTGTCTTTAATATGTTGGTTGCTGGAATGCCAACCTATGTGGCTTACTTTATGTATTTGTTAGGATGTTACGTTTTATTTTATGGAATAAAAAAATTTTGGAGAGACAAAAAAAAGTTAGCGTTATACTTTTTTATTTTTTTCCTTTGCGTTCTTTTTGGTACGTTACTTTCATTACCTTATACGGCAGAGTTACTGCAAACTGTAGGAGGCAATGGGTATAATGAGTCAAGAAAAGGTCTGGCAACGGCTAAGTTGGATTGGGATTACCTTCGCTCGTTATTCTTTCCTTATGTTCGAAATGGTCTTGACATCCATGTAAACGAGGCAACGCTATACACTGGATTGTTGGCAATTGCCAGCCTGCCACTAACGTTATTAAACGTAAAGAGCAAACCTAAAAGTATCTTTTTTTTCACTTCGCTAATTTTATTAGTAATTATCGTTTTTACAAATGTTCTTTCACCTGCGTATCAATTATTGCCCTTAGTTAATACTTCTATTCGTTATCGTTTGATAGTTTTAATTAATTTCTGTCTTTGTGTTTTAATCGGATTAAATGTAGGGGATTTTTTCTTAAAAATTGATTCATACCGAAATAAAAAGATACGTACGTCGGCTCTGCTTTTAAGTGGTGGTTTGCTGTATTATATAGCATTTACGACAATTTCCTCATACAAATTAAGTGCTGCATTGACTGAGCAAGTTGAAAATTCAAAAATAATTGTGCTGGCCTTTGTATCCATCTGTTTCATCGTATTATTTATTCGTAGCAAGCACTTGACTAGTTTAGGAAGTTTACTAGTTGTAATTTTGGTTGTTTTTGATATGACAAGTTTTGGTAGTTACTATCTTCCGTTAATTGAGGAGGAAGCAAGTGTAGTTCCACCGATGACAGATTCAATCTCTTATATTCAAGAGAATACCAAGGAACAAGAAAAAATTGTTGGAGTTGGTCAGTGGACATTCTTCGCTTCTAACAATATGTATTATGATATACGAGATATTCGGGGACACAATTTTGTTTATACAAATGCCGATATGCAAAAATATTATAAGGCTATTGATGAAGATGCCTATTCAACTCCTACTCGAATTGGATTTCAAAAAATTGGGAATGAGAATTTATTAAAGTATATGGGAGTCAAATATATTGTTAAAGAATCTGAAGGAAGCTCTGATCGGGAACCATTTATTTCTGGGGTTGTCCCTGTTGGCTTGATGCATAATGGAATTAGGTTAACTCAGTCATTTAAAGCGACTAAGGATAATCTTTCGACACTTAAACTGATGGTGGGAACCTATAAAGGCGAGTTTACAAAAGAACAAGGGATAACCGTTCAGGTAGTTGATTCAGATTCTGGCAAAACCATTCGGGAAACAACTACCAGTTTACTACGTCAAAAGGATAATGATTATATCACTTTTTCTTTCGATCCCATTTCCCTATCCCACGATAAAGAATATGATTTGATTGTTAGTACGAATGTTCCTGCAAGTAACCCAATCACTTTATATGTTAGCAATGAGAAAACTTATGAGGGTGACTTTTCAGAAGATGGATTTACGGGTAACCTCGTCTTGCAACCATATTATAATGGGGATGGTCAACGAGTAGGCAATGATGGATTGACTGTAGAAGAACTTCCGGCTTATTCTGACCAAATTCAATTGACGGATAAGGTTATAATTGAGGATTCTTCTAAAGCAGTATTAAATTCGATGGAGAAGTCTTTTAATCCGGATACTGCATATTTTGATGGAAGTACAGAGCATCCAGAAATAAAAAATATTAATACATTATCATCAGAGGAAAAAGTAACCAATATTTCAAATCGAGAAAATGGAACAATTACTTTTGATGCTAGTGTTTCCGAAGAACGTGTAATCCTTATTAATGAGTACAACGATGGAAATTGGCATGCTTATATTGATGGAGAAGAAGTTCCACTTTATAAAGGTAACTATCTTTTTAGAGCCATTGTAGTGCCTAAGGGAACACATAACGTTGAACTGAAATACGAAAATGCTAAGCTTAATATTTTTTGGATAATCTCCATTGTTACTGGTGTGGGATTACTACTAATAATCCTCTTTCGTAAGAGGGTTAATCATTTTTTACAAAAAGTAGGAAAATCTAGTAATTCAATGAATTTTCATGAAGAGGCTTAAAATAAGACATACAAAAGGTTTAGGAGGAATTCGATGAAAAAAAAATATGTAATGAGTACAATGGCGCTTGTTTGTATTGGCGGGGGATTGTTTTCTGGGGTTGTTAGCTCAGCTGAGACGATCGCACCATCAGTCACCACGGCTACTTCGTCTGCACTAACAAGTACGATGCAATCAGAAGAGGTATCTACAAGTACTAGTACTGAAAATGATACTGAAATGTCCACTGACGAGACTTCACAAACCCAAGAAACGAATGCTGACAGCAGGGAAGAAATAAGTGAAGGAACAGTGGAGTCCACAACAACTTCGACAACAGAGTCAGAATCGACAATAGAATCCTCATCAACTGATGAGAATACTGCAAATGAAATTATTGATGAAACAACTAATAAAGCAATGGGATCAAGTTTTGCATCTCAAAGAAATTCATTAGCAAGAGGAACATTTTCTAAAGTTATCGCCGGAGATGTCAATACACCTAGCGCCAATTTTATTGATGTTTCAAGCCATAATGGTACGATTTCCGTAGCAACATATAAAGAAATGATGAAATTTGGAATAACTGGAGTCGTGGTTAAAGCAACTGAAGGAACGTCATATAAAAACGACTATTATTTTCCAAGCCAAGTGAGAAATGCACTTGCAGCAGGGTTAAAAGTTTCAGTTTATCACTATGCTCATTATACAAGTGCAAGTCAAGCAGTGGCTGAGGCTAATTATTTTGTTAATTATGTTTCAAGTATGAACTTGGGGAAATCCATTAATATGGTAATCGATATTGAGGAAAGTAAGATGGCTAATGGAAGCTTGAGCGCAAATACGGTGGCTTTTAAAAACAGATTGAATGCATTAGGTTATTCAAATGTTTTGTACTATTGTTCGGGATCTTGGCTGACTGAATATGGTGTCGGTGGTGAACTGAGCGCTGAAAAATTGGGATATGATAATTTTTGGGTTGCCCATTATCCGACGTCTTTATCAGCAAATATGAATTGGTATAGTGATTATTCATCGTGGCAGTGGTCATCTCAGTATGTATTTTCGGCTAATTCCAATGCATTTTTTGATATCAATCAAGATTATAATGGCAGATTTACAAATCCTAAACCGATTGATAGTGGAAATTCCTATTACTTTAAAAATACTTTTTCAGCTGGAGAAGCAGATATGAAAATTATTTATGGGCGTGCTGATGACGTAACGTATTTTGGTGATTGGGATGGAAATGGTTCGGACACTTTTGTAGTTCGACGAGGAAATATGTATTATTTCAAAAATTCGCTTTCCGGTGGAGAAGCAGATATAGCAATTGCCTTTGGTCGAGCAAATGATGAGGTTTATTTTGGAGACTGGGACGGCGATGGCAAGGACGGTATCGCCGTCAAGCGAGGAAATATGTACTATTTCCAGAATTCTTTAAATGGTGGAGAGGCAGAATTTTCTGTTGCCTATGGACGTGAAGGGGATGACTCTTTCTTTGGAGATTGGAATGGTGATGGTAAGGACACGCTTACTGTACGACGGTTGAATACTTTTCACATTAAAAATACAATCTCTTATGGAGAGGCAGATATCAAGGTTACTTATGGAAAACCAGGAGAGGATACAAGTATCGGTGATTGGAATGGTGATGGAATTGACGGTCTTGTGATACGTAGGAGCAACATTTATCATTTAAAAAATAATCTTACTGCTTCTGGTGTTGCCGAAAATGTTATTGCGTACGGTAAAAGTTCAGATCAAGTTTATTTCGGAGATTGGAATGGCTGTGGAACGGATTCTGTTGTTGTGAGACGGTAAGTGCTAATTTGGGATAAGACGGACTACAACTAGAGTAAATGAAAATTGAAAAACAAGCGTGATTCAAGTAGTGGAGGTAACCCATTGAAAGGCAAAGCAAATAAATATATAAAAATACTTGGAAACATCATTACAGTGATTGCAATAGTATTTGTAATTAAAAGACTAATGAGTAGCGGTTACGATTACAGCCAGCTATTTGTTGCGAAAAATATCATTCCGATTTTAACGATTGTTATCGTTCAATCAGTAATGGTGATTACAAATGCATTTCCTTGGAAATTATTAATTGAAATGTTGACTGATAGGAAAGTTCCCTTTGGAGAAACAATTCCTGTATACGTTATGGCCAACTTAATGAAATATGTTCCAGGCAATGTTTTTCAATATGTCGGTCGAAACCAGATTGCAGTGAAAAATAAATTACCTCATTTACAGGTAGCAACAGCGACTGTTTTAGATGTAGGCATGACTGTTCTAGCTGCAGCTTTGATCTCTATCTTTTTCTTATTCGATTACATTATGAAATTTATTCAAAATAGTGATTGGATGCGCGTGGTAGCCTTTGCTTTTTTAGTAGTTGGAATTGTCGTGGTTTTGTTCCTTATTATTTTTAGAAAAAAAATAGCAACGAAGTTTAAGAAATATCATTACTTAATGTCAGCCAAAAGTTTGAAGACCATTTTTGTAGCATTAGTTTACTATATTATAGTGTTAATGATTTCTAGTTTGATGTATCTCATAGTTGTTGTTTTTATTCTAGATACACCGTTGACTGCTAGGGTGTTTTTACAACTTTTTTCTGCTTATACCTTAGCCTGGCTGGTGGGATTCATTACACCGGGAGCCCCTGGTGGGATAGGCGTAAAGGAAGCTGTAATGTTGGGAGTTACGGGAGGCTATCTTGGAGTGGATGTTATCACTCTTTCAATGGTTATAATTCGAATTTTATTGATTATTGCAGACTGTGTGGCGTTTGCAATGGGCAAGACATATG
>NZ_JBCOJC010000003.1:66622-100312 GCF_040925905.1 Enterococcus sp. 2201sp1_2201st1_C11_2201SCRN_220225 | reverse complement strand
CTACTAATAGCTGAATCGTTTCAGGAATTCGCTTTTTCAGCCAAATTTCAAATTTAGCTAAAACATAGCCTGAAACTAAAGCTGGTAAAACTTGAGCTTGTAAACCCATTTTGGCAATTGAAAAACCAAAAATAGTCCAATGAGGAATTTCTCCCGTGGTTACTGCTTGTCCATAATTCCAAGCGTTCATTAAATCAGGATGGACAAATACTAATCCCAAAACAATCCCCAATAAAGGATTACCTTTGAAATATTTAACAGTAGACCAAGTAATTAAGGCTGGTAAAAATTGGAATGAAGTATTCGCAATCAAGTTAATCATATTAGATAAATCAGCAATTTGTGGATAAGCTTCGATTACTGATTTTGTAAAGAAAATTCCTGGATTGGTTAATAAATTGTTCAACCCCATTAATAAACCAGCAGTAACAATTGCTGGCAAAATTGGAACAAATACATCACCTAAAGTCTTTATCACTCGTTGGAAAGGATTTAAGCTAACTTCTGCGGCAACTTCTTTGACCTCTTCTTTTGTCATTGTTTCCAATCCAGTTTGGTGAATCACCTCATCGTAAACATCAGTAACTTTCGGCCCAATTACCACTTGAAACTGGCCGTTCGCAGAAAATGTCCCTTTCACATCTTCTAACTCTTCTAATTGTTCTTTTTGTACCAAACTTTCATCTTGTAATACAAAGCGCAAACGAGTGACACAGTGGGTTAATGCCACAATATTTTCTTTGCCACCTACGCCAGCAATAATGTTAGTTACTTCTTTTCCGTAATTCATTATTTATTCAACCTCAATTCTTTTGATGTTTTCTTGTTCAATTTGGGAACTAGTTCCAATCATAATCAAGTATTCTCCTGGATCTTGGATTTCATGTAAATCTTCATCAAAATAAACTAGACTTTCTTGATCTATTTCGAAGCAGACCTTTTGACTATCTCCAGCTGCCAAATAAATTTTCTGAAAATCCTTCAATTCTTGAACTGGTCGAATATAAGTTCCATATTGAGCGCCAATATAGAGCTGGATTACTTCTTGACCAGCAAAAGGACCGTTATTGGTAACCTCAATCTCAGCTTGCCAGTGATTCTTTCCTTGAGGAACAATCCTCAATTGAGCAAGACTAAATTGAGTGTAGCTCAGTCCAAAACCAAAGGGATAAGTTGGTTCATTATCAATATCAATATATTTTGAAGTATTAAATTTGTCCCGCTGAAAAGGACGTCCCGTCATAAAATGATTATAATACGTGGGAATTTGACCTTCATTTTTGGGAAAGCTCATCGTTAGTTTACCTGAAGGATTCCGTTTTCCTTCTAAAATATTTAAAATTGCTGGGCCGGCTTCACACCCTAAGTGCCAAGCCTCTATTAAAGCCATCGCTTGTTGATTGATAGTCTCCAAAACCAAGGGACGACCATTCATAAGCACTACGATAATTCGGGGATTAATTTCTGAGATGACTTGTAAAAAATCTTGCTGGACTTTTTCTAAAGTTAAAATAGCTTTCGATTTCGCTTCACCCGAATCAGTTGCCTTTTCCCCCAAGAGAATGACCATTTTATCTAGCTTTTCAATTAATTTCTTATCTTTTTCACTAAGATAACCGGTTTGTTGAAATTGTTGATAGAGGTTACTTAAAGAAGCATATCGAGGATTATTTTTCTGAGCTACCGCCTGAGCTACCGTTACAATATCTGCTACTTCTCCTTTACAAGCCCATGTATCCAACATCCCAGCACCATCTGTGAAAAATGGTCCTGCGAAACCGACTTTATCTTCCGCTTGTAATGGTAATAGGCCTTCATTTTTCAATAGAACAATCGACTCTTCTGCAATCTCTCTGGCTTTTTCACGAAACTTCCCTTGTTTTGCCATCACTACTTGATTTTTTTCATAAGAAGAACGATAAGGTTGCTCAAAAAGGCCTAATTGCCACTTCAATGATAAGATTTGACGAACTGCATCATCAATTTTTTTTTCTTCTAAAAGGCCACTTTTAACCAGATTTTCCAGTTCCTCACTGTATAACCGGGAAGACATATCTACGTCTAGCCCACAATCCATCCCTTTTAACGTCGCTTCAGCAGCATTTTTTGAATAGCCATGAGTAATTGTTTCACGTAACGCATTCCAATCAGAAATTAGCAATCCTAAAAATTCAAGTTTTTCTCGCAAAATTTCAATTAATAATTTTTTATTTACAGTGGCTGGAATCCCGTTTAATGCATTAAAACTACTCATCATAGTTAATACACCTTCATCAATTAAACGCTTAAAGGGAGGAATATAATTGTTGGCTAATTTATACCAAGAAACATCTACTGTGTTGTAATCCCGACCAGCTTCCGCCTCTGAATAGCCAACAAAATGCTTTCCACAAGCAATTATATGATTTTCATCCAATTGACCTTTATCTTTATTTCCTTGGAACCCCCTTACCTTAGCTGCTCCAAATTCCCCATTTAAAAATGGATCTTCGCCAAAACATTCTGCTACTCGTCCCCAGCGCGGATCCCGGCTAACATCAACCATAGGAGCAAATGTCCAATGAATTCCAGCCGCCGCAGCTTCTTCGGCAGCGATTTTGGCAGACTCTTCCATTAATTGTGTATTCCACGAGCAAGATTCTGCCAATGGTATAGGAAAAGTCGTTCGAAAGCCATGAACAACATCTTCGGCAAACAACAGAGGAATTCCCAAACGAGTCTCATTAATGGCAATTTCTTGTAATCGGTTGGCCTTCTGAATTTCTTTAATTGATAAAAAAGAGCCCACCTTACCATCTCTGACTAACTCTTCGTAATGTTGTTCATTCCCACCATATATCGAGGTTCCCACCTGGTTTAATTGACCAATTTTTTCTTCAAGAGTCATTTGGGAAAGTAAAGATTCGATTACGGTTTCTTCCTTCGTTCTAATTGCTACTGCCAATACTTTCACGCCCATCATTTTTATAATATAATATTATATGTTCTTAAGAACACCTATAGAATAGCAACATTTGACATCGTTTTCTTGAAATATATTCATATTTTTTTACAATATCGCAACATTGAAAGGAAAAATTATGTTACCCCATTCTATCCAATTAATTGATAGTTATTTCTTCAGTCGCCCAATTGAAAGCTATTCTTCAGAAGTAATTGAACATCGCTTAGTCAATTGCTATGAACTAGAGATTATTACCGAAAGTAGTGGCGGAATGTATATTGGAAAACAATTTTATACCTTAAAAAAAGGAGATTTAGTTTTTCGCCATCCCAATCAAACTACTCAAGGTGTATTGCCATATTCTTGTTACACTTTACGTTTTCAGACAGAGGATTCTTTATTTGCTAAAGTAGCTACTCATTATATTCCACCCATTACTAACAGCGAAATTGTCAAACAAATTGCGCCAATTATTGAGGATATTTTTAATGAACACATTAACCAAAATATTATTTCCGACTATTATTTTGAGTTCCAATTGCGTAAACTAGTTTATTTGTTACTGGCCTCTTTTTATCCTGAAGCAAAAGGGATTCATCAAGAATTCAACATTCACAATGTTTATGTAACAGAGTGCCTCGCCTATACTCAGACAAATTGGCAAGAGGTAACCATCGACAAATTAGTTCAGCGAACAGGTGTAAGTAAGCCTTACTTAATGAAATTATTCAAACAAGAAACCGGTAAGACAATTCTGACTTATATCGATGAAACTAAGATTGGTCATATTAAAAAATTACTCGTTTTTACCAATAATTCTATTACTGATATAGCTTATTTAGCAGGATTTAAAACCCCTAGCTATTTCTCAAATTATGTTTTAAAACATACTGGACTTACTCCGAAACAACTACGTGCAAAATATACTTCCATTTCTATCTAGAAAAATGCTAATAAATTTTTTTGATAGGAAACTACTCAGCATAAAGTAAGCTCAAATTTTTCTGACCGCAAACGAAAAAGAGCCAAACCTATTTCATGATAGGTTTGACTCTTTTATTTTTAGTTATAAGCTGCCCTTAGTCCACATTTCCATAAACCGCGCAATCTCAATTACAAAACAACCAACTAAAGAAAACAATTAATTGACGATTGCTTTTTTAAATAAACGTCACTACTTCAATTATTTTTAAAAAAAGGAAATTTTTTGGCAAAGTCCACCTTATTCTCCTGGCGGGCCCGCGCAATGCCCATAGCTCCTTCTGGAATATCTTTGGTAATGGTTGATCCTGCTGCAATCATGCTATTGGCTGCTACATTGACAGGGCCGATTAAGTTGGCACTAGAGCCGATAAAGCTATGGTCCCCAATGGTGGTTTGGTGTTTGTTTTTACCATCATAGTTCACAAAAACTACGCCACAGCCCACATTGATTTCTTTACCTAAAACTGCATCCCCTACATAGGTCAAATGACCGACTTTCGTTCCTTCGCCGATAACCGCTTTTTTAACTTCCACAAAGTTCCCCACATGAGCTTTCTCGCCAATTTCGGCTTTTGGTCGCAAGTGGGCATAAGGTCCCACATCGGAGCCTTTGCGTAGGATACTTTCTTCTACGACAGAACTTTTAACGGTAACGTTATCTTCAACTACGCTGTCGGTAATTTGCGAATTTGCGGTGATTAAGCAATTTTTCCCAATCACTGTGTTGCCTTTGATATATACTCCCGGCTCGATGACCGTTTCAGCACCGATAACCACTCCAGCATCAATATACGTAGCTTTAGGATCAATAAAGCTGACACCATTGACCATGTGTTGATGATTGATGCGGGCCCGCATTAATTCATTGGCTTTCGCTAAGGCTACTCGATCGTTAACTCCTAGTGATTCATCGAAGTCTTCTGTTAAATAAGCCGCTACGTTTTTGCCGGCTTTTTTCAAGATTTCAATAATATCCGTTAAGTAGTATTCTCCTTGGGCATTATCTGTATCCAACTGACTCAATGCGTCAAATAAAAGCTCATTGTCAAAGCAATACGTGCCGGTATTGATTTCTTGAATGCGGGCTTCTTCCAAAGTAGCATCTTTTTGTTCTACAATTTTTTCTACGATACCCACATGATCTCGGATAATTCGGCCGTAACCCGTTGGATCTTCCGCTTTGGCAGTTAAAATTGTAGCACTGGCATTTTTCCCTTGGTGGTATTCAAACAGGTTATTCAACGTAGTGGCAGTCAAAAGTGGAGTGTCCCCGCTGATTACTAACGTCGTCCCTTTTTTCCCTTTTAGAAAATCTTCTGCTTGTAACACCGCATGACCGGTTCCTAGCTGTTCGGCTTGGAGGGCGTATTGACTACGATCTCCTAGCTGTTCTTTGACCAGATCCGCTCCATGACCCACAATGGTGATGATTTCGGTGGGATTGGTTTCAGTTACTCGGTTGATGATGTGTTCTACCATAGGCTTGCCACATACAGGATGAAGCACCTTGTAAAGTTTTGATTTCATGCGCGTACCCTTGCCGGCTGCAAGAATAATAGCGTAACGTTCTGTCATGAGATTGCCTCCAATTAATTTTCTTGTTCCAGTTTAGCCTAGCTTTTGTCTCTTTTCAACTAGTAACCTTCTACCTAGACCAATTTTGGTGAAAAACCATCGCATCAGTTTAAGCAAAAAAGAAAAAAGCCCGACCAATTTCTTGGCCGGACTTCGCACTAGTCTTCGTCAAAGTATTTTCCTGGCACCACGGAAATTGTCTTAGTACGAGTATCCACATCTTCTACAAATAAAAGTGAATTGTAATCATCAATCGCCCGTACGCCTCGGAATTTAGCCTCCGCAAAGACGGTGACCCCCACCAATTCACACTCAAACTCTTCAATCAGGCTCTTCATCCCGTTAACAGTGCCGCCGCCTTTCATGAAGTCGTCCACGACTAACACTCGAGAACCTCGAGCAAGACTGCGTTTGGAAAGTTCCATTTTTTCAATCCGTTCCGAAGATCCGGAAACATAATTCACACTGACAGTAGAGCCTTCTGTGATTTTAGAATCCCGACGCACGATTACAAAAGGTACATTCAAATAATAAGAAACCGCTTGGGCAATCGGCACCCCTTTTGTGGCTACCGTCATCACTGCATCAATTTTTTGGCCTAAATATTTCGATGCGATAATCCGCCCGACTTGACGCAAAAGATCCGGTTGGCCCAAAAGGTCAGATAAATAAACATAGCCTCCAGGCAACAAACGATCTTGCTGCGACATCCGCTCTGCCAACTGTTCAATGTAGGCTTTTGCCTCGGCCATGGTGATTTCCGGCACAAAAATAACCCCACCGGCTGCTCCAGGAATTGTCTCTAAAAGGCCTGTTCCTCGCATTTTAAAGGTTTTCTTCACAATCGCTAAATCTTCAGAGATAGAAGACTTGGCGGATTCGTAACGCTTCGCAAAAAAGGTCAAAGGAATCAATTCATGGGGATGCTCTAGCAAGTAATGGGTCATATCAATCAACCGTTCACTACGTCGTACTTTCAAAATTTTCACACTCCCGTTATTTTCTCGCCTCATTATACTGGTTTATCAGCAAAAAAGCGAGATTTTTTTAGTTTTCGAATAAAATAGTTCGTAATTTACAGATTTCTAAAAAAGTCCAAGGAGTAATTATACGCCTTGGACTCAAGTATTTTAATTTTTTTGTCGTTTGCTTCGCTGCCAGAAAATTCGGATTTTCTTTATTACATTCAAAAGTAAAAATAAGGCAATGAAGACTAAGGTAATGGTTGCGGCCGGTGGAGAATTCCAATAAAAAGAACCGAATAACCCGCCTAACATTCCCGCCAGTCCCACGATGATACTGATGACAATCACCGTATTAAAACTTTTGCCAATACGCATACTAATGGCTGCTGGCAGTACCATAATCGCTGAAATCAACAGTGCCCCAGCAATGGGAATCATCACCGCAATGGCGACTCCGGTTAAAACATTAAAGAGCATAGACATGAAATGAATCGGCAAGCCGTCCACATGGGCGACATCTTCATCAAAAGTCAACACATACATCGGTCGCTTAAATAAGAAAAAGAGAATCGTCGTAACCACAAATAAAACACCTAAAGTAACCACTTGGCCGGTGGTAATGGTCACAATGGAACCAAAGAGATAAGACTGAATGCTGGTGGCGGAACTTCCCGGTGACAAATTCATCAATACCAGTGCCAAGGCTAGGCCTCCAGCCATTAAAATCGCAATGGAAATTTCTGAGTACGTGCGATACAAACTACGCATGTATTCCATTAAGATTGCGGCCACAACCACTACAAACAAAGTGGTCAGACTAGGATTTAAGTTTAAGAAAAAGCCTAATGCCACGCCGGCTAAAGAAACATGGGATAAGGTATCTGCCATTAACGATTGGCGCCGAATCACCAGAAAGACCCCTAGCATGGGGGCGATACCAGAAATAAAGACTACCGCCCATAAGGCTTTGATCATGAATTCATATGAAAACAACGCCATGGAGAATCCTCCTTTCGCACCAAGCGAATTTGCCGATCCGCATATTCTTTAATATCTTGGTGATCATGGGTGATCATCAAAATCGCCTTCCCGTGTTCATGGGCACTGTGGCGTAATAATTTATAAAACTTATTGCGACTTTCTTCATCCATCCCGGTGGTGGGTTCATCTAAAATAAACAAATCTGGATCCGTGGCAAAGATGCGGGCCAAACTAATCCGTTGTTTTTGCCCTCCAGATAATTCCCCGATTCGCTTATGCCGCATCTCCCACATCCCTACTGCTTCCAGTGCTCGTCGTACGTGTTCATGATCTCTTTTAGACAGCCGTTTAAACCAACGCCCTTTAGGAAAACGCCCGGATTGGACAAGTTCTAAGACGGTACTGGGAAAGCCCGCATTAAATGAAGCCACTTGTTGGGGGATATAGCCAATACTGATTTTTTTACCTTCTGTATTGGTCTTGGCAAGGGTCACTTGACCACTGGCTGGGTTTAATAGGCCTAGTGTGGCCTTGATCAAAGTGGATTTGGCGGCACCATTTTCACCAGTCAAAATCACAAACTCCCCAGCATCTACATAGTAAGAAATATTTTCTAGGACTGGCTCTTCATCGTAATAAAAGCTCAAATCCGCAACCTCAATATAGCGCACGTTGCGCCTCCTTTGTGAATAGATAGTTTCCTTAATTATAGCATGGAGGCAGTCATTTGCTCCTTTTTACTACTTAATGCTCGCTTTTAAAGCCGTTAAATTTTCTTCCATCACTGTGATGTAAGTTTCCCCCTCCTTCATTTGCTCTTTGGTCAAGCTTTCCAGAGGGTTTAAAACCATTAACTCAATGCCGGTTTCCTTGGCTAAGGTTTCCGCCACTTTGGAATTGGCATTTTCTTCAAAGTAGATTACCTTCACTTGATGGTCTTCTGCATAATGCTTCAACTCCGCTAAGCGTGCCGGTGTGGGCTCTTGATCCGGCGAAATCCCCGCAATGGACTCTTGAGTGAGGCCATATTGATGAGCTAAATAGCCAAAAGCCGCGTGTTGTACTAAGAACGTTTTGTTGCTGGCATTCACAAATGCTTCTTGATAAGACTGATCCAAGGCATCCAGTTTTTTCGTATAATCTGTGGCGTTTTTTTCAAAGGTCGCTTTTTGATCCGGATAGCGTTCGCTTAATTCTTTCGCAATCTTCGCTACTTGGGCTTTGGCCATCATCGGATCCGTCCAAACATGGGGATCTTTGCCTTCATGGTCATGATCTTCGGCTTCTTCTACCTCATCGTGATCGTCCTCAGAGGTAGTCTCTAAATCCAACAATTCAATTTCATCGGCTGCTTCAATTACCAAGTTTTTATCGGAAAGATTATCCTCAATATTTTCCACCCAAGTTTCAAAAGACTCACTGTTGTATACAAAGACATCTGCATCACTGATGGTGGCGATATCTTTGGCACTTGGTTCATAGTCGTGGGGCTCCGTCCCCGCAGGGATCAATAACTTCACTTCACCTGCATCCCCTAAAACTTCTTTCGTAAACTCATACATAGGATAAAATGTGGCTACAGCTTGAATCTTACCCTCACTTTTTGTCGTATCCTGATCGGAAGTGCCGCAAGCAGCCAAAGTTAAACCAAAAGCCAGCAGTCCAATGCCTAAAATAATTCGTTTCATCACTTTTCTCCATTCTCTATTTATCAAATCGTAAATATTCCGTTTTAGTTCGGGACTTACTGTACCAAATAAAAAAAAGCCCGTCAACCGAAACCGTAAAAGTTCCGATTTAGAGCTAAAATTTCCCGATAAATCGTAAGGAAACAGTGATTATTCATATGAATGGTGAAAAGATTGAACGCAAAATTTGGTTCAATCGAACGTCTTTTTCACTGCAAGGTCCGCACCAAGTAGACTTCCTCACAAAACCCTTTCAACGCATTATAAACCCGTTGAGCGCGAGATTGTTTGTGACAAAGAGCAAAGACTGTGGGACCACTGCCACTCATTAACGCGGTGTCTGCACCATATTTCAACATCCGGTCTTTAATTTGCTGAATAATCGGATGGCGAGCAATCGTAATGTCTTCCAAACTATTGCCCATTTTACTCAGCATTGCTTCATAGTCTTTAGCTTCAATCGCTTCTTTTAAGCCTAAAATATCCGGGTGATGAATCTTGTCCACCTTCACTTCAGGAAAGACTGTGCGGGTGGAAACACTGATTTTAGGCTTCACCAAAACCACCCAACAGGATGGCATAGCCGTAATCGGCGTTACTTGTTCCCCTTTTCCGGTAATATAAGCCGTATGCCCATACAAACAATAAGGAACATCGGTACCAATCTCCACGCCAATGGCTACCAATTCTTTCAAAGAGAGATTCAACTGCCACAGCTTATTCATACCTCGCAGGGCCGCTGCTGTATCAGAACTCCCACCACCGAGACCTGCTGCCACAGGAATTTGTTTTTGAATATCAATCTTAATCCCTTGAGTGATACCGTAGCGGCGTTTTAACATTTCCGCTGCTTGGTAGACATTGTTCCGCCGATCTACCGGGAGAAAGGCGCGGTTTGTTTCGATTTGGATGTGATCTTCTGCAAGACTAGTCAGCGTCAAACGATCCACCAAATCCACGCTAGCCATGACCATTGCCAGCTCATGATACCCGTCTTCTCGCTTATATAAGACATCCAACCCCAGATTAATCTTAGCCGGAGCTTTCTCGATGATTTCCATCCTTTCACCTCCCCTTAACAAAAAAATCGTTGCTATGATTTTATCATAAACTCACCAATCTGGCATTTTTTACTCTATAATAGCAGCCCTACCACTTTCAAAAAGGTCCAAATCAATTGCAATTTCTGCTCTTGGAGGCCTACAATAAAAGTATCAAAAACGAAAGCGGGTTGATTTTATGGCAAACTTAATTCCAGATTTCGATGATCTTCATGCATTACGAGCAAATGGCGAAGACTTAGTGGGCAAACTGATGAATAATTTTTGGCAAGACCGGCAAATTGCAACCGACATTAAAGAATACCCCGACCGTTACGAAATCAAAGCGGATCTTCCCGGCATCGCCAAAGAGAACATTACTTTACACTATGGGGATGAAGTCTTATCTATTGAAGCTCTTCAAGAAAAGCAAACCGAAGAAAAAGACGAAGAAGGTCGTTATTTGCGTCGAGAACGTTCTACCAGTAGCTACCAACGTTCCTTTACTATGAAAGACATTGACGAAGATCAGATTAAAGCTACTTTTGAAAATGGCGTCTTACATTTAGTTTTACCAAAGAAAACTTTGGAGCAACAGCCCGGAAAGACGATTCCCATTGATTGAGAAAAACGATTGAGGAACACCGTAGCCCAAGAGCTATGGTGTTTTTCTTAACAAACTTTGCTTTTTCTTGAGTTCTCTCTTATTTTCTGTTACTTTTCATCCATGAAGACATTACAAGAAAAACTCCGAGATTTACCGGAAAAGCCGGGAATTTACTTGATGAAAGATGCCCACGGAGACATTTTTTATGTAGGCAAAGCCAAAAATCTAAAGAATCGGGTGCGTTCGTACTTTCACCACAACGCCCAACACTCTAAAAAAGTGCAGCGGATGGTGTTTAATATCCATGATTTAGAAATTCACACTGTGGACACCGAACTGGATGCTCTTTTATTGGAATGTCAGCTGATTCAAAAATACCATCCTTATTACAACCGAGTGATGAACGCCCAGCAGAATTACGCTTATGTGCTCTATCAAGGTGGAATCTTGACCGTTGAAACCACAGAACCGGCTATAGCTGACCCTACAGCACTAGTTTTCGGCCCTTTTCGCCAATACAAACAATTGCCTCACTTGATTCAATTGTTAACAGATACCTATCTTTTGCCCAACGTAAATTATGTAACTCATTTAACCATAGCTCGCCAATTGCCAGCGATGACAAAGCGTCCTTTGGCAGAGAAAACACAGGCGATTCAAGCTTTTTTTAAAGGAGCAGAAACCGACCTTTTCGCTTTATTAGACCAGCGCATAGAAAGTTTTGCCCAGCAGTTAAACTTTGAATCCGCCCAGCAATTACAAGAACTAGCTGAGATGGCAGGTTATTTTCATCGACAACAAAAAAGAATCCAGCACTTTCGTCAAATCCCAACGCAACTCTTAAGTTTGCCCTTATCTACTAGACGTAAGAAACTCTATCAAGTTAGCTTCGGCGAGTTGGTAGCCACGAGTATTCTACCAATCAAAGCCCCGGAAGTTTTTACCGCAGAGCCATTAGCCCAAGCGCCAAAACTGACGAAAACCGCTATTGATCCCTTATTGATTTTATTGAATTATTTTGAGCAGAGTAAAAAGCACGACTAAGCGTCTTAAAAACCGCTTAGTCGTGCTTTTAAAGTTTTTCTTTATTCTTTCACCATCACATGTCCAATTAAAGCTTGTTCACTGATCTCACCTGTTTGATCCAAGGTAAGGCCGGCAATTCTTTCTCGGTTGGTAAAGGCCACTACCACATCTGTTTCTTTACCGGCAGCTTTTACCGCCGTTAAGTCCATCACTGCAAGTAAGGTTTTTTCAGTAACCGAATCCCCTTCTTGCACTTTAATGTCAAAAGGCGCCCCTTTTAGTTCCACCGTATCCAAGCCCATATGAACTAGAACTTCCGCACCAGCTGGCGTCAAAATGCCAATAGCGTGTTTCGTTTCAAAGATACTGGTGATTTTTCCTGCTACTGGAGCATAGATTTCTTGAGCTTTAGGTCGCACAGCAAAGCCATCTCCCATCATTTTTTGAGAAAAGACTGGGTCGTTGACTTCTCCAATTAGAATAACTTCCCCTTCTACTGGGGCGTAGATTGCTTCTTCTGTTACCAAATCTGGAGTCGCTGTGGCAGTTGATGCATCTTTAGTATCCATTACAGACACCGCTGCACCACCAGCTGTAGCCATAGCTAAGCTACCTTCATCAAATTCTGGTTCTAATTTATTCAAGGCTTTGACCTTCCGAAAAACATAGGTCATGATAAAAGTAATGACAATCGTTACTAACATAGAGATAAAGACCATAGGATAATCATTGATTTTAAAAGATAAGAACCCTGGCAATCCACCGACACCAATTCCTAGTGCTCGAGTGTTGGTAACTGTAATCAGCATCCCACCAATGGCTGAGCCGACCATGGCTGCCACAAATGGGTAGACGTATTTCAAGTTAATCCCAAACATCGCCGGTTCTGTTACCCCTAAATAAGCAGAAATCGTTGCAGGAACTGAGATTTGTTCTTCTTTTTTATTGCCACGGTGTTGGAAATAAACTGCTAATACAGCTGTCCCTTGAGCAATATTTGACAACATGATCATTGGCCACAAGTTAGTCGAACCAAAGTCTGCCACCAACTGGCTATCAATGGCTAACGTCGTGTGGTGTAAGCCGGTAATTACTAACGGCGCATAAAGCCCACCAAAGACCAGACTGAACAACCAACGGAATGAAGAAGTTAAACCGGCATTTACTACATAGGAAATGCCCGAACCGATTTGCCAACCAATTGGACCTAAAATCATATGGGCGGCTAAAATCGTTGGCAATAAGGAGAACAATGGCACAAAAATCATCGAAACCGCTTCTGGAATGTGCTTTCTAAAGAATTTTTCCAAGTAAACCAGTAAGAAGCCGGCTAACATAGCGGGAATTACTTGGGCTTGGTACCCGATTTTCTCAATGGTGAAAAAGCCAAAATCCCAAGTCCAATTTGCCGCAATATCCGCTGCACTGGTCCCATTTACTGCATAAGCGTTCAACAATTGAGGCGAAACCAAAGTAATCCCTAAGACAATCCCCAAAATTTGAGTGGTGCCCATTTTTCGAGTGATAGACCAGGTAATCCCTACAGGTAAGAAGTGGAATATGGCTTCACAGGGTAACCATAAAAAGCCGTTCACACCATTCCAAAAGACAGAACTTTCGGTAATGGTCTGACCTCCTAAAAATTCTAAAGGAACCCCTTCCAAAAAGTTGCGGAACCCAAGCATCAAACCACCGACAATAATAGCTGGTAACAATGGTGTAAAAATTTCGGCTAGAACACCAATAATTCGTTGCACGATGTTCTGGTTTTGCTTGGCTACAGCTTTGCTTTGTTCTTTTGAGACCCCTTCAATACCGGAAACTGCCGTAAAATCATTGTAAAATGAAGCCACGTCATTGCCGATAATTACTTGAAATTGCCCCGCATTGGTAAACATCCCCTTAACACTGGGTATGTTTTCAATTGCCTTTTCGTTGGCTTTGTCTTGATCATTTAAGACAAAACGCATGCGCGTAGCACAGTGGGTGACGGCTGCGATATTTTCCTTCCCACCGATGTCTGCCAACAACTGCTTTGCATCATCTTGATACTTCCCCATAAGCTTGAACCCCTTTCTTTTCAAAAAACAACAACTTGTATATATAGGTCAGATACAACTTCATGATACCTTTTCATACCACTTTATGCAAGCGTTTTACATTCGATTCTTATTTTTTATCCTCGCTTTTTTCTTAAAAGCATAGCGGACGAAAAAGCCTTTCCTATAAAGCATTCCAAAATTCAAGAAAAATATTTTTACAATTTTTTTGAAAGACTATTTTTTCGCGAAAATAATCCATAACAATTGAAATCGGTGTCAAGTTCCGTTATAATTAATTTGCATGTATAGACAAGTAACCTTAGCTTTCCATTCAGAAAGGAGAAGTAGAAAACTCATTTTGGCTGTTTTTGTCTGATGAGTTTTCGAAAACACACAATGAATTTAGCAATGATTACTCTGAATCAAACTTGGCAAGTCACACTGCCCAATGGTCAGGAGCACTCCTTTAGTGGGACGAATCCAGAAAAGGCCTTAGCCTTACGGGATTTTCTAGCAACAGAGGCTTTAGAAGGTGGAATTATCCATTCAAAGACCCCTACGCTTTTACAGTTAGAAGAAGGCTTTTTTGAATTGGGACAGTGGCTCACAGAATCCTTAAATCAACCCTTTGTTACCAATCCAGACACTGATTTTGAAACGGCTGCCGCAGCTATTCCCTGGCAATTGGATTATTACGGTTTTACCCCAGGAAAAGATGAATATTCTGTGGAAAGTCTACTGACGGTGGGCAATGGTTTTATGGGTCTTAGGGGGACTACTCCGGAAATGGAAATTTCCGAGGACAGTTATCCGGCGACTTACCTCGCTAGTCTCTACAATGAGGCAGCTTCCAAAGTGAGCGACCGTATCATTACCAATGAAGACTTTGTCAATGCACCAAATTTGCAAAAAATTTATCTAGTCATCGATGGTCAAAAAGTTACCTTTACCAAGGAGACTCTTCAATACTTAAAACGTTCCTTGAATTTGAAAAATGGCTTATTGACCAGTGAAGCTTTGGTGACATTAGCCGATGGACGACAATTGGCCATTGAAACTGTGAAGATGGTTAGTATGGAACAGGTCCACACCTACAGTCTGCGCTACCGCTTTAAACCATTGAATTTCTCTGGTGCTATCACTGTAGTAACAGAAGCAGACGGTGCGGTTTATAACTACAATGTAGCTCGTTACCGTAGCTTGACTAATCAGCATTTGGATGTGCTAAAAACAGCTGCTGACCAAACTCGCGCACTTTTAGTCGCCCGCACAAAAGCTTCTAACATCACAATTTGTCAAGAATCTCAACTTTTTAGCCCAACAATCGATTTAAGCACGCTCACAAACGAAACTACCGATCAAAAAGTGCTTCAATCGTTAACGGTAAAAGCTACCATGGATCACTGGCAAGAAATCGAAAAAACCGTAATTGTTCATGCGTATCGCCAAGAAGAAACCTTGCCTCCATTGACATTTAGCCAAGAAGAGCTACCAAGTTTCAATCATTTACTTCAAGGCTCCAGCACTGCTTGGCAAACTTTGTGGGAACAAGCAAGCATTACCGTAACTGGAGATTTAATGAGTCAAAAACTCCTAAACCTCCACACTTACCATCTCTTTGTGTCTGCCTCTCCTAATGGCAATCACAACCTCGATGCTTCGGTAACTGCCAGGGGTCTTCACGGAGAAGCCTATCGCGGACACATCTTCTGGGATGAGCTCTTTATTTTACCTTTTTACATCTTGCATTTTCCTGAAACCGCCAAAGAACTATTGCTCTATCGCTACCGTCGTCTCGCTGCTGCTAAAGAAGCGGCCCATGAGGCAGGTTTTGCTGGCGCTATGTTCCCATGGCAATCCGGTTTAACTGGCAGCGAGCAATCCCAAGAGCTCCATCTAAATCCTATTAGTGGTCAATGGAAAGAAGACCATAGCCGCTTGCAACGCCATGTCTCCTTAGCCATCGCTTATAACGTGTGGCAGTATTTCCACAATACAGCAGATGTGGACTTTATGAAAAACTATGGTCTGGAAATGCTACTAGAAATTGCCCATTTCTGGGAAAGCATTGCAGTTCTAGATGAAAAAACCGGCCGTTACGACATTAGCGGCGTGATGGGGCCAGATGAATTTCACGAATCTTATCCAGGAGCTACAAAAGGCGGCTTGAAAAACAACGCTTATACCAATATGATGGTGGTTTGGCTCTTTACCGAAGTCTTGCGCCTCCAAGCTGACTTCACTGGCGAATCATTCACCGCCCTTCAAGAAAAGACTGGCGTCACCAATGAAACGCTGACTCGCATGGAAGAAATTCGCCATAAGTTAGCTTTAGATATTGATCCCAAAGGTATTATCGCTCAATTTGAAGGCTATTTTGACTTACAAGATTTGGATTGGGAACATTATCGCAAGACTTACGGCAATGTCTATCGTATGGATCGCATTTTAAATGCAGAAGGCAAATCCGCCGATGATTACAAAGTAGCGAAACAGGCAGATAGTTTGATGATTTACTACAATTTCTCAAAAAATCAAGTGCAAGAAATCTTAACGGACTTAGGCTATGACTTGCCAGAAAACTATGTAACCGACAATCTTCACTACTATCTCAAACGGACTTCCCACGGCTCTACCTTGTCTCGAGTGGTACACGCTCAATTAGCAGCCATGGTGGATGAAGAAGAATTGGCTTGGCAACTGTATCAAGAAGCGCTCTCCTCAGATTATCGCGACATCCAAGGCGGTACCACTGCTGAAGGAATTCATGCCGGGGTAATGGCGGCAACTCTCTTTATTCCTTTAACTACTTTTGCCGGCATGGATATTCGGGAAGATTTGCTTTCCTTTGAACCAGACCTACCTGTAGCTTGGTCTTCCTTAAGTTATCGCATTACCCGCCTAGGTGTGGACTATCACATTTGGATCGGCCACGGTGAAATGCGTATCACAGCTTCAAAGGATACCCAAGTGATGATTAACCAAGAAAAAGTTCAACTTTTAGCCAACCAGCCCCATGAAGCAATGTATGGCTTCACAAAAAAACCTTAAAAACTAAACTAATCTAAAGGAGTAATTCTCATGAAAAAAGGCTTTGTATTTGATTTAGACGGCGTGATTACAGACACAGCGAAGTACCACTTTATTGCTTGGCGAGACCTTGCCAAAGAAATCGACATTGATGTAGATTTGAAATTCAACGAACAATTAAAAGGCATTAGCCGAATGGATTCTTTAGAACGAATTCTTGTTCACGGCGGACGTAGCGCCGACTTCACCCCGGAAGAAAAAGCCGCTCTGGCAGAAAAGAAAAATACTCATTACGTAGAATTATTACAATCTTTAACACCAGCTGATCTATTACCTGGTGTGCAAGCCTTTTTAGATGCTGCAAAAGAAAACAATGTCCCTTGCGCCATTGCTTCCGCTTCTAAAAATGCACCCTTTATTTTAGGGAAACTAGGCGTAGCCGATCGTTTTGCGGCCATTGTGGACCCAGCAAGCCTCAAGAAAGGCAAACCAGATCCTGAAATCTTTGTCAAAGCGGCCGAACT
This sequence comes from Enterococcus sp. 2201sp1_2201st1_C11_2201SCRN_220225, assembly GCF_040925905.1. Taxonomy (NCBI): domain Bacteria; kingdom Bacillati; phylum Bacillota; class Bacilli; order Lactobacillales; family Enterococcaceae; genus Enterococcus; species Enterococcus sp. 2201sp1_2201st1_C11_2201SCRN_220225. The sequence continues at coordinate 82,906 of NZ_JBCOJC010000003.1, read as the reverse complement.
CCTAGGTTTGACACCAGAAGAATGCGTAGGCTTTGAAGATGCTCAAGCCGGCCTTGATGGCATTAAAGCTTGTGGCATGTTTGCAGTGGGCGTTTTATCCGGTGAACCTTTACACGGTGCGGATATCACCGTACACCAGTTAACCGAATTAAACATTCCGGAATTGTTACAAAAATAAGTTCTGTGATTGTTTTCCCTGACAAAACTCTCTATAATGAAATTCGAATAGTTAAGGAGGTTGCGCCATGAATAAGTTTCGCGAGATATTTTTGGATCTCGAACAAAAAATCGTCAATCAAGAATACCCACCTCAAAGCTTGCTTCCTAGTGAGAATCAGCTAATCCAAATTTACGGTGTTTCACGTGAAACGATTCGAAAAGCGTTGAACCTGTTGAAGAACTCCGGTTACATCCAAAAGAAACAAGGAAAAGGCTCCATTGTCTTGGATATGAACCGCTTTGACTTTCCCATTTCTGGTCTAACTAGTTTTAAAGAATTGCAAAACGCTCAACATATCCCCAATGAAACTACCGTAGCAGAACTGCGGAAAATCGCCGTCTCCCCTAAGATTCACGAGATTACCGATTGGCCAGTGGCTTCTGAAGCTTGGAAAATCATTCGCCAACGAAAAATCGACGGGGAAGTAGTCATTCTTGACCGGGATTATGTCAATGCCCAAATCATTCCTGAGATTCCTGAGAAAAAGGCTATGGATTCCTTATTTCAGTATTTTGAAAATGATTTAGGACTAGAAATTTCCTATGCTCAAAAAGAAATCACCGTGGAACCGGTGAACAAAGAACTTCGAGATTTAATGGATTTAACCGCCGAAGATCAACACGTGGTAATCGTTCGTAGTTTGGTCTATTTAGAAGACACTCGCTGTTTCCAATATAGCGAATCCATTCACCGCTTGGATAAATTCCGCTTTGTGGATTTTGCTAGACGGCGGAAAGTGTAAAAGCTCAATTTAAAAAGCCACTGATGCTGAATTAATTTTCAACATCAGTGGCTTTTCTTATTCTTCCAAAACTTCTTCTGCTAGGGAAGGACCCTTGTTTTTACCTCGCCCCATTAGCAATAGCAATTGCAAAACGGCTAAATAGAAACTGCCGGCTTTAGGATAAGCAAAATAACAACCTTGCCAAAAACTGGCAAAGGAGTTTTTCCCTTGATAATTCAAGCGAAAATCATAAAAGAGATTGCCATAATTATAAATAATGTGCATCACTCGCTCTTGGAAAAAAGCAGTAGGGGCTTCTCCCACATGGGCTAATGGCACCATATTTAAGTCGACATAGCGAAAAGCGGACTTTTGCCAAGTAATCAACATATTCAAGACTAAAAAACCAGCTGCTTCTTTTGGCACTCCGGTTTTTAGCCGTAGCAAGTCGTAAGAAACCCAGCGTTTGCTAATAGGCTGTTCGGTGATAAAGCCCACTATTTGATTTTGTTGGTCTCGTAAGACGCCGACTGGAGCAGCCAGAAGATAATCCACATCAAAGCGACCACTGGCAAAGTTCTTCTCAGCCTTCCCTTCTAACCAATCTTCCGAAACGTTCCGTAAAGCTGGCAATAAATCCAATGGCAGTTGTTGATAATAAGTAAAGTGATACCCTTGAGTAGAAATTTTTCGGAAAGCTTCTCCTTTACTGAAATCATTAGGCTGAGCTAAATCCAACGCCCCGCTCTCACCGATCTTGGTGAAGTCAAAACCTAAGTCGTGTAGGGTCACTACATAATCCTCACTGACTTTGTAGAAGGCCAATTGATACCCGTAAAGATCGGCTTCTTTTACGAAAGCTTGAGTGGCAGTCCGAAATAAACTAGCCTCGCCAATGGGATTGCCCAATACAAACAAGCGATTGCCTTTGATTTGGAAGCCAAACGCCACTTGATCTTCCCCTTCTGCTTGGTAGTAATACATCTGGTAGCCCAAAGAGAGGCGATGGCTGGATTTGGTGCCGGAAAATCGGGTTAAAAGTGCACTAAAGCGATAAGGATCAAAGTCTTCCCCCACTTGATGTTCGCTAATGGCTAAGTATTGCTGCAAGCCAAACAACACCAATAATGATAAGGCTAAACCAATTAATCCGGCCAACCAGATTTCTTCTGAAGGGAATAACACAAAACGTCCCCCTAAGATTTCGTTGTTCCACCAACTTCCTCGGTGAACCCCCGCCACTCCATAGACGACTAGCAATGTACCAAATAACAAAGCATCAAAAATCATTGCTCCCCAAGAATAGACAAATTTTTCTCGATAAAACTCTTTCCGAGACAGCCAAACGAGGAAAATCACTCCACAATAGACTACAAATAAATGTGGCGATTGGGTGCGGGTAATGGTATTTAAAATACCAAATAACAAAACCACTAGAGTTGGAAAATAAGCTTTTTTTACTTTCCCATAGAGCCCTCTGCCCAAACCGATTAACAAAAAGCCCACTAATAAATTCAAGGTCTGATCGAGAAAATTAAAGGAAAAAGGCAATAAAAACCGGAAAAAACTGCTAATGGCGGATAAATTTTTTACTGTAGCTAATAAAACCATCAAAATTCCCGAAAAATAAACTGCCACCACCACGATAAAATGAGCAATTTTTTGCAATACTACCCGAGGCAGATTGTCCAAAAAACGATTTAAACGCACGCTGCTGCGGGTTACAAAGAGGACAATACCAGAAAGAAAAGGCACCAAATAATAAAACATACGATAATACAATAACCAAACTAAGGTCTGATTTTGAGAAAAGCCCAACTGGCTCATCCCCAAGATCATCATCACATCAAAAGTCCCCATACCCCCAGGCACCATGGTTAACATCCCAATCAACGTGGCGATTAAAAACATGGGATAAACATCGGCTAAAGGAAAATTCAAACCCATTAAATAACCAATGGCAAGAAATACTCCCAAAGCACCACTCCATTGACAAAAAGAAATCGTCACCAGTTGGAAAACGCCTTTGGGAAATAAATCAGCAAATAACCCTTTGCGCCGTAAATAAGCTAATAACAACAAGGCCGGAGTCAATATACTACCTAAAATTAACCAGAGCCAATAACTGCGAAACTGGGAGTGCCAGCCCAAACCAAAAATCTGAATGGCCAAAATTAAAGCCCACAAAGACAAACCCGTCACCATAAACAAAGCCACTTTGGAAACCACAGCTAAAATTTGTTTGCGTTCGGTGCCCTTGGCGTAAAAGTTTGCCCTAAGACTGGCACCTACCACTCCCCCAAAGCCAGCTAGATTGTTAATGGTATTTGTGGTCCAAGCCGCCACAAAAAACTCTCCTGAGCCCATTTTAGGTTTTCCTTGGGCTTCTAAAGTCTTCACTGTCACCCAGTCATAACCTAGCATGGGTAAGACTGCTAACAATCCTAAGACTGCCATTAGCACCAATGTCCACGTATTTTGCTGACTAATGGTTGCTGTCACTTCCTGCCAACTCATGCCGTGGGCGATATTAATCACTTGATTGGCGACAAAAATCAAAATCGAACCGAAAAACAGCAAGCGCAAAAGCAAACTGTGTTTTTTTAAACTAGCAAAAAACCGCTGTAGGGTCTCTTTCATCAAATCCCCTCCTTGAAGTAAATGTTACTTGATTCGCTCAATTTTGCCAAATCATATCAGACATTGAGTAAGGCTAAATAGTCAGCCTCCGTGTAATCATGAACCGAAACAGCTTTAAGGATAGCTCTTGATAACACCTGGGCAGCCAGAATCCCTACCAAATTAAGATCAGCTGAAATACCGCCGAGAGAAAAAGCATAGATTGTATCCCCATCTGCCATAGTATTCACCGGATTAATCGAGCGGGCCAAGCCACTACGAGCCATGGCGGCAATTTTATTCATCTCTCCTTCATTGAACTGCCCGTTAGTGAAAACTGCCGCCAATGTCGTATTGGTACCTGTTTGTAAGGGATTCATTTGTTGATACAACTCTTCTTCTGTAGATAAAAAACTTTGGCGATCAGCGGCTAAAAGGCCAGCGACTTGTTGCCCCTGCTCCCAATCAAAAACGTCGCCAAAAGCATTGACCACTACCATCACGCCAACTTGCAATTTTCCTAATTGAACAGCATGAAAGCCAATGCCGGACTTTTGACTTTGACCCATACCGTACAGTTTGCCCACCGTAGCCCCAGTCCCGGCGCCTTGACTCCCATTTATCGGCTCTTGATTACGCTCTGCATCCAGACAAGCTTGATAAGCCATTTTAGCATCTGGGCGCACTTTCCCATTTCCAAGATTTAAATCAAAAATATCTGATTGCACTACTAAGGGAACCACACCGCCAGGAACCGAAAAGCCAATTTGCCGTTCCTCCAAATACTTCATAACTCCATCGCTAGCCCCTAATCCATAGGCGGATCCCCCAGCAAAAACTAGTGCATTCAACGATTTGGTATCCGTATAAGGGGATAATAAATGGACTTCCCGACTAGCTGGGCCCCCACCACTGACATCAATTCCTCCTACATTTTCTCCGTCAAACATTGCCACCGTCACGCCAGTCATTCCTTTTAAATCCTGAGCTTGTCCAAAGCGAACGCCTTCAATATCTGTTATCTTAATCTCCGTTAATTCCTTCATGATGTGCTCCTTGTTGCGATTTTTTCTTTTAGTATAGCATTATCTCCAAGAAAGGCTGAACGAACTGGTTCAACTCTCGAGAATGAGGACAAGACATCGACACGTGATGCTCTTTATCATGAGCCGGTACCCGCTTAATTTTAAAGAGAGATCGTTTATGAAGCCAAAACTACAAAAAAATCCCCAAAGCGCTAGGCACTTTGGAGATTGATTTTTATTTCGCGTAATCCACTGCCCGGGTTTCCCGAATAACAGTGACTTTGATGTGCCCTGGATAATCCAAGTCATCTTCAATTTTCTTGCGGATATCCCGTACAAGACGTACCGCATCCAAATCAGATATTTCTTCTGGTTTCACCATAACTCGTACTTCTCTACCAGCTTGGACGGCAAAGCTAGATTCAACTCCGGCAAAGCCATTGGAAATGTTTTCCAAGTTTTCTAAGCGGCGAATGTAGTTTTCCAAGGACTCACTACGAGCACCTGGTCGAGCGGCAGATAAGGCATCTGCTGCGGCAACCAAAACGGAAATAACGGAGGTTGCTTCTACATCACCATGGTGAGAAGCGATGGCATTGATGACCACTGGGTTTTCTTTGTATTTGGCAGCTAATTCAGCACCAATTTCCACATGGGAGCCTTCGATTTCATGATCCAGTGCTTTCCCGATATCATGTAATAACCCAGCTCGTTTTGCCAACTGTACATCTTCGCCAAGTTCGGCAGCTAAGACGCCAGAAAGTTTGGCAACTTCGATGGAATGGTTCAAGACATTTTGACCGTAGCTGGTTCTGAAACGCAACCGTCCTAAAATCTTGATTAAATCTGGGTGCAAAGTATGTGCGCCCACTTCAAAGGCTGCTTGTTCCCCATATTCCCGAATTCGTTCATCCATTTCTTTCCGAGATTTTTCTACCATCTCTTCAATGCGAGCTGGATGAATCCGCCCATCTTGAATTAATTTCTCCAAGGTCATGCGGGCGATTTCCCGACGAATCGGATCAAAACCGGATAAGACCACTGCTTCTGGCGTATCATCGATGATCAAATCAATCCCGGTCAAAGTTTCCAAAGTACGGATATTTCGACCTTCCCGACCGATGATGCGACCTTTCATCTCATCATTTGGCAAGGATACCACTGAAACGGTATTTTCTGAAACCGAGTCGGCCGCACAACGTTGGATAGCCAATGACAAAAGATTTTTCGCCTTGCGATCTGCTTCTTCTTTAGCCCGTTGTTCAGATTCTTTCACCATTAATGTTAATTCATGGTTCAGTTCTTCTTCCGTCGATTTCATGATGATTTCTTTGGCTTCATCTCGAGACAAGGCAGCAACTCGTTCTAGTTCTCGCTGTTGTCCTTCAATCAATTTTTCGACTTCTTGTTCTCGCTCGTCAATTAATTGCTGTTTTGCACTAAGTTTCCGCTCACGATCCTCCAGGGAGTGCTCGCGCTTTTCGATGGTATCGTCCTTACGATCCAATACCTGCTCTCTTTGGAGTAAGCGATTCTCTTGTGATTTGATTTCAAGTTTGCTTTCCTTCAACTCACTTTCGATTTGCCCGCGATACTTCTGGTTTTCTTCCTTAGCTTCCAACAATGCTTCTTTTTTTAGAGTTTCCGCTTCTTTTTTGGCATTTCTCAAAATACCCTGTGCGGAATTTTCTGCCCCGGCCAATTCTTGTGCATGAAGTTTTTCCTGTTTATTTTTGGCGTAGACGTACCCTGCTAAAAGACCAACAATTAAACCGATGATAGCGAGGAGAATGTAAAATCCCATTTAACCCACCTCCGTACTATCGTATTTAGTTATTCTTGTAGTTTTTTGATAAACTATTTTCAATCATTATCAACATGCCTACAGTCGCATGCGTGCAAAGTGCACAACTTTATTCTAATGTTTGTGACAGGGACTGTCAACTTTTAAAAAAAGCGCTTGATAGGTGAAAATACTATGAAAATCAAGTTTTCTAGCCTCTGCAAAAAAAGAAAGCCCACGTCATTTTTTACTGTAATTCTCTTTTAGGTTAAGTAGCTGATTTTACTTGATTTCGGCTAGGCAAATGCTCTATGAACTCTTAATAGTGTTATCAAAAAAGTAGGTGGCGAGTTGTCTCACCACCTACTTTTTGATTAGTCTTCTGTTAATGGTAATTCTTCTTGTCCGCTAACTTCTGGTGTGTCTTTTTCATCCCCGATACCATAGGCTGCCCGAACCAAAACATTCAGCTCTTCTTTCATCTCAGGATGTTCCTTCATGTAATTCTTAGCATTGTCTCGTCCTTGACCGATGCGATCCCCGTTGTAGGAATACCAAGCACCACTCTTGTCTACGATGTCTTTTTCCACCGCCATATCCAAAAGTTCTCCTTCTTGGGAAATCCCTTGTCCGTACATAATATCGACTTCGGCTAGTTTAAATGGTGGCGCTACTTTGTTTTTCACGACTTTAATCTTGGTACGGTTCCCGATAATATCGGTACCAGACTTCAATTGCTCTGCCCGGCGAACTTCTAAACGGATGGTAGCGTAGAATTTCAACGCCCGGCCCCCAGGTGTAGTTTCTGGATTACCAAACATAACGCCGATTTTTTCTCGAATTTGGTTGATGAAAATCGCAATCGTTTTGGTTTTATTGATAGAGCCAGAAAGTTTCCGCAATGCTTGGGACATCAAACGAGCTTGTAAGCCCATGTGAGAATCCCCCATTTCCCCTTCGATTTCTGCCCGAGGTACTAAGGCCGCAACGGAATCCACCACTACGATATCGACGGCCCCACTGGAAACTAGAGCATCCGCAATTTCTAAACCTTGTTCTCCCGTATCTGGTTGAGACAAGAGCAATTCATCAATATCCACCCCAAGTTTTTGGGCATACAAAGGATCCAAGGCGTGCTCGGCATCAATGAAAGCCGCCGTCCCACCAGATTTTTGAACTTCCGCAATGGCATGGAGTGCCACGGTAGTTTTACCAGAACTTTCTGGTCCATAAACTTCGATAATGCGCCCGCGAGGATAGCCCCCAACACCTAATGCCACGTCAAGAGCCAATGAACCACTAGGAATCACAGCGATTTGTTGGTCAATTTTTTCCCCAAGTTTCATAACGGCACCTTTGCCGTAATTCTTTTCAATTTTCTTCAATGCAGCATCTAAGGCTGTTTTACGATCATCTGCCACTGGATGGCCTCCTTATTTTTAAGCATCCGCTCTAAAATCATTTTAATGTATATTCATGATAGCCTGTCCGCGATAAAAAAGCAAGAATAAAGCGAACATATTTTCGTATTTCTTTAGAAAGCTTAAGAGTCTATTTTCTCGGCCAATAGTGCCCGGCGCAATAAGTCTAAACCCGCCATGACAGCACTGTGTCGCACATAAGCCCGGTCTCTGGTAAAGTGGTACAAACAGCTCTCTACCTTGTCTTTTTGCGCCAAGGCAATCCAAACGGTGCCCGCTGGCTGTCCTTCTAATGCATCCGGTCCGGCGACTCCGGTAAAGCTCAATGCAAAATCTGTCTGCGCCTGATTTCGCGCTGAGAGGGCCATGGCTTCTGCACACTCCTGACTCACCGTGCCAAATTCTTCCAGTAAGGCTGGATCGATTCCTAAAAAGTGCGCCTTGGTCTCAGCAGAATAAGTCACAAAGCCGCCTGGGAAGACTTCTGATACTCCAGACACATTGCCCAACACGCTTTGAAATTGTCCCGCAGTCAAACTTTCCGCAGCCGTAATCGTCTTGCCTTGTTCCTTTAGCAAATTCACCACAACTTCCTCTAAGCTTGTTTCCTCCCCGTAGCCGTAGAAATACTCCCCAACTCGGTTCATTATCGCCTCCTCTGTCTGATCCAACAGAGCTATCCCTATCGCTTTCTCCTTACACTTCACCGTCAAACGCACCGTTACTTCATTTGGCTTCGCATAAGGGGCAATTGTCGGATTCGTCTGTTCATCAATCAAGTCTGCCAACTCTGTCACCAAGCGAGATTCCCCAATCCCGTAAAAGCGCAAAACCCGAGATAACAACTGCTCCTTTTGTGGCATTGCTTTCGCCAATAACGCTTTAGCGTGATGCAAAAACATTGGCTTCAACTCGCTAGGAGGTCCGGGTAACAAAAGATACGCGGTCCCTTGTGGTTTTTGATAAAAAATTCCACTGGCTAATCCCGTGTCATTGGATAGCGCTTGGCCATGTTCAAAGACTAAGATTTGGCGTAGATTATTCGGTGTCATCTGGCGCTTCGCTTGGGTAAAGAAGGCCTGTAATTTTTCTAATCCTAGGGCATCTTCTACTAACTGTTCACCTACAAATTCCGCCACCACATCTTTGGTCAAGTCATCTGTAGTGGGCCCTAACCCGCCACACAGCACCACTAAATCGCTCCGCTGGTCTGCTACTTGCAACAGCTCTGCCAGCCGTCCCCCATTATCTCCTACCACGCTGTGATGATATACTTCAAATCCCATCCCTGCCAATTCTTCCGATAAAAATGTAGCGTTGGTATTGGTAATCTGACCTAATAATATTTCTGTGCCTACTGCAATGATTTCTGCTTTCATGTTTGGCCTCCTGGATATAAGTAACTATTAAACTCTTTTAACAATCATTTTTATCAAAATTTCTTCTACTCATTATTATCTGTTTTCTCTTTTAAATCAATGCATGTTTGCGAAATACTCCCAACCATACATCAAAGACACCGCAGTAGAAATACCGCGGTGTCTTCTTACATACTATGAAAATAGTTGAATCAAAAAGCCGGATAAGATTAAGACGAGAGCGCCTCCGAGACGATTGCCCATTTGCGCAAAGGCGATTAAGTTCATCCGATCAGCCGCACTTAATACCGCAACATTACCGGTACCACCCATTGAATTATTACAGAAGCCCGCGGTAATGGCTGCCTCCACAGGGTACAAGCCGAATAGTTTGCCCACAAAGCCTGCCACGACTGAAATCGTGATAACACTTGTTAAGCACAAAACTACAAATTGCCAAGTAAAGGCATCCGCTAGCACGTTTAAGTTCAATAAAGCAATCCCGATACCTGCCAAGACCGCCGCCGTCAAGTTTTTCACGATTAATTGATTGAACATCGTTGCCGCATCTTCATAATATTTTGGTAGCAAATTGCCGACTTTACAGATGACCACAAAAATAATGATAAAAGCATACGCGTGAATTTTTGGTACAAAGTAATTGCCAATTTGACCTAGCATAAAGAAGGCTAGTGCCACCATTAAACCCACACCCATTTGTTGGATATTAAGTTTTACAGGTTCGCTCTTCGTATCGCCCAAATCACCCTTGGCCATCATTTCACCATGGCCGTTTAGTTTATTTCCTGATTGACCAATCCGCGCGGTCAAAGCAGCGCCGATAATGGCCAAGACATTGGTCATGGCTGTGGCAGGAATCAAGCGAGAGATGACATCTGCCGCATCCGTGTGCAAGAAACTACCATAGATAGTTGAAAGTGGTACGGCTCCGGCGCCAACCCCACCGGCCATAGCAGGTAAGGAAATGTATAAGACTGAGTTGCCAAAGCCATTGCCAATCAACATTCCTACAAGACCTACGGCTAAGAAGGAAGCAATCATAGAAATCAAAGCTACTGGGATAAAGCGAACAGAAGCTTTAATCAATAAGTCACGATTCATCCCTAAAATCGCACCGGCAATCAAAGCTGCAATGTAGAAATCTAAAAAGCCCATATCTGAAACAAAATTTTTGGTGGAGTCCACCACTTCTTTTGGTAAAATTCCAAAGGTCGCAATGGCCGCCGAAGCAAAGATGGCAAAGACGGAACCACCACCTAAATAATCTTTTACAATGGGAATTTTCGTACCCATGTAATGGAACAAATTACCCAAGATTACCAAAACAGCAATCGGTCCCATCATGGTTGTCGGTAATTTTCCTAAGGCAATGACGACGATTAAAATCGCCACAATCACGAGATACAACGGTAAAGAGATACCGCTGATTTTGGTCTCCCAAAACCAGCCACTTCTCTTTGAAGTTTTTACATCATTTTTCATTTTTCTTATCCTTTCCCGAATCGACCTATGCTTCTGCCAAATCAGTATATTCAGGCACCCATTTGGCTTGATCCACTGCTGTTTTCACATCATCAATCGGTTCACGATTCAATTCTTGAGATAAGACGGAAGAGACAACTGTTTCGGCAATTGTATGGGAAAATTCGTTAATCTTCGAAACAGGAGGCAAGATAGAAGCCCCTGGTTTGGTTACATCAACAATACCACCTAATGCATGGCTGGCATCGGAAATTGTTTGGCTGGTTACTCGCATGGCAGTAGAAGCAATCAGTCCTAAACCTAAGCCAGGATACATTAACGCATTGTTTGCTTGCCCGATTTCGTAAGTAACACCATTGTATTCTACATTCGCAGCTGGAATCCCTGTCCCGATTAAAGCGCGGCCTTCTGTCCATTTAATCAAATCTTCCGCAGTTGCCTCCGCTAATTTTGTTGGGTTGGACAATGGCATAATGATTGGCCGTTCTGTGTGGGCAGCCATTTCCTTCACGATGCTTTCGGTAAAGGTACCCGGTTGAGTCGAAGTCCCAATCATGATCGTAGGATGAATGGCTTTTACGACTTCTTCTAGACTAGTCAAAGCTTCACTGTTGGCAAATTCACTCCGTTTTCTTGCAAATGGTGTTTGGCCAGAAGTTAAGTCGTCCATATCGTCAAACAACAATCCTTGTTTGTCCACTTGATAGAAATGAGTACGAGCTTCTGCTTCGGGAATACCGGAACGAACCATTTCGTCCAAAAGAATTTCCGCAATCCCGACACCGGCTGTACCAGCACCATAGGTTAACACGATTTGATCTTTTAATTCCGCTTTAGAGATATTCAAGCCACCAAGCACGCCGGCCAACACAACAATCCCTGTTCCTTGGATGTCGTCATTGAACGTGGTGATTTTATCTTGATATTTTGCTAGAATATTGGCAGCGTTGCCCCGGCCAAAGTCTTCCCAGTGTAACAATAATTCAGGGAAAAGTTCTGTGGAAGCAGAAACGAATTGATCGATAAAGTTCATGTATGCTTCTCCTTGAAGACGTTCATGGCGATTGCCTAGGTACAATGGATCATTGATCAAGACTTGATTATTGGTCCCAGCGTCGATGGAGACAGGCAAGACTTGGTTTGGGTTAATACCGGCTGCTGCTGTGTAAACCATTAGTTTTCCAATGGCGATGTCCACACCATTGACACCCCAGTCACCCATACCTAAGATACCTTCAGCATCAGTTGCGACTATGAGACGAATGTCACGACCATCCGCTGCATTTTGCAAAGTTGCTTTGATATCTTCTGGCGCATCTACAGAAAGAAAAGCTGCATCTTGTGGTTTGACAAAGATTTCATTGTATTGTTCGATGGAATCGGCAACCACTGGATCATACACGATTGGCATAAATTCAACTAAGTGTTGGCCCATTAATTTGTAGAACAAAGTGCGGTTCGTATTAAAAATATTCATCAAGAAAATGCGTTTTTCTAAATCACTTGGTTTGCTTAAATATTGACCATAGGCTTGGACGGATTGTTGTTCCAAGGTTTGTACCGCAGTTGGCAACATCCCAATTAAGCCATATTTTTTCCGTTCTTCCTTAGTAAAAGCTGTTCCTTTGTTTAAAAATGGATTGTTCAATAAATTAGCGCCTGTTAACATTTGTTTTTCCTCCTAATTCTTGTCCTTCATTACGTTGGCAAGTATAGGTCCATAAATATCTTATAGTCAAAACCAAGGAAAACGATAAAAATTATTTATATGAAAAATTATCTGTCTACTAAAAAATCAAGACATTTGCTATAACTGAAATTACGGGGTACGATAAAAATTATTTATATGTATTTTGGAGGAGCTATGAACTTTAAAGACTTGGAATACTATCAGCACTTGGTTTATGAAAAAAGCTTTTCAAAGGTTGCGGACTTTTACCAAGTCAGTCAGCCCACGATTACTTATGCTATTAAACGCTTAGAAACCGAATTAAATGTGACCTTATTCGAACGGGATCATTCCCATAAAAATATCAACTTAACTCCGGCAGGCCGGCAGTTTTCCCAGCACGTGAACAAAATTCTCCGAGAATTACGGATTGCCAAAAGAGAGATGAGCCATTTCAATACCGAGCAGATTACCTTTAGCCTGCCGCCAATCATCGGCAATTGCTATTTTCCGAAGTTGTCGAAACAATTACTCGACCAAGATATTCTGCAACATTTAAAAATCATTCACGACGGCTCTGAGAACCTACTCCGGCAAATTCGCTTAGGGCAAATTGACATTGGCATTATCGGCTCTATTAATCCCCTCACGGAAGATGATTTAAAATCCAAACTGCTGAAAGAAAAGAAATTCCAAATCATTGTGGCGAAAAATCACCCGTTAGCCTCGAAAACTCAAGTAGCGTTTTGTGAATTACTCGATGAAAACTTTGTACTCTTAAGTGAACGCTACGTCCATCTCTACGCTTTCCAGCAACTCACGGCCACCAGTGGCTTTGAATCCCATGTTGTTTATCAAAGTGACGACTTGCAAATTTTAAAAAGCAGGATTAAAGATGGCGTTGGCATTGGCTTTCTAGCAAAAATCGCCATCCAACCGGAAGACAATCTCTTGACCATTGATCTGATTGATGATAATCAACCCCTTTTTTATATTTCCATGGTGCAAAAAAGCGCTGAAATCTCTACACTCCTGCACAAAATTTTTATGGGATTAATTAGAAGAATTTTTATGGAAGACTTGGATAGTTAAGCCCCCCACACCGAGTTACAGATAGGAATTGTAGGTTGATGTGGGGAGGGTTGTACATCGATAAAAAAATTCATCCACTTCAATCTATTGTGCTCTGATTTCCGTATCTTATCTTGATTAATAAACACAATATCAGATTAATCTTAGGAGGATGAATATGGAGGCAAAACAATCTTTTGTAAGAGTAACAACCGGAGACATTGAAGACGATAGTAAAACAATCAGTATGGAAATTAGTGGTATGTCAAAAATGGCTGTATATCATCAGGATTTACTATTTGCAGCTGCAATCAGTATCTTAGAAACAACTGATCAAAAAATTTTCTATGAAGAAGGCTTGGAGAAAGAATACTTTGATTTGATAGCACGACTTCACGAAGCAGTATCTTATTTGGAATAACAAAGAAAGGCCTAGTTACTCAATCAAGAGTAATTAGGCCTTTTCTCGTCTACTGAATACCAATCAAATAACGATAAAATTTAGAATCTAAAGGGTGCTCCAAAAGAAACTCAGCTTCTACGACACTACGCCTCGTGCCATCTTGAGTTGGTTTCATAAGCTCATGAATCGTCTCTCGAATTGGATTGACAGTTCCCATAAAATAGAAATCTGTTCCCTCATCATCTGATTTTTTGATAAACATGTAAATTTCCCAGTCAGTTGGTTCAAGTAATATTTTTACTTCTGGAGAATTGATCGTCCTAGGTGACTTTGTGTAGTAAAGAATATGTTGCGGGTCTATTATTGTATCTTCATAGGCCATCCTAGCTCCTTTGAAATTCTCGCCTTTTTCTAAGGTCATGAAGATGACAAACTTTCCGTCCTTATACGTATAGCCACCAATATTCTGATCAACCATCTGTTCTTGCCAATTCAATAATCGTAAGACGTCTCTTCTGCGGTACTTTTTATATAATGTCAATGGTTGCTCTGCTTCATATTCGGCGTTCTTTATCAAAGCAGCCTCTACCAAATCATTTACCAAGAAAGCGTAGTAACTATTTTTCAGCGCTCGTTCAAAAACTGTACTGCGGAAAATTTTTTCATCATGGTAGCCAATCAGCTCCGCTCCCGAGTAGTTCTTCCTACTGGTCCCTGTATAAAACGCCAACGATAAAGTACGTAGAACAGAATCCAACGTTGCCGAGTCTGAGCTTAACCCTTCCGCCATTAACAATCGACGAAAATCAGTCATTGTTACGACAGATTTCTTTAGTAGTTCTTTCAATAATAGCAACTCATGACGGCGCATCCCTGGCAACAATTCCCTTGACACAAACATCAACTGCTTATTTTCTTCTGGTGCGATCATTCCTTCGTTTTCATTCATTTTTACCAGAAAATCATAATACGAGCTGTATTTAGTAGCAATGATTAACGGATCCACTACACCATGTTCTAGAAAATCTTTCAAATAGGGAACTCTGTTAATGCGATTTTTCAAATTTTTAAAAATCTCTCTCAATGATTTCGCATCATCGAGTTTTATAGCGTCAATGGATTGATATATACGCTCTTTTGCAATGACTTCAAAATTAACTGATGAAAGGCCTGTGATATAGGTAGTATCAAAGGTGTCTTTGCGAAGATTATTTTTATTACGAGTAATATCGCCGGATAAAGCCATAGGAATCAGATAGTTGTTTTGATAGTTACCGATAAAATCAATAATCGTCACAAAATCCTTAGATGGATCTTTTCGCAGGCCACGACCTAATTGTTGAATAAAAATGATGCTTGATTGTGTGTTACGTAACATAATCACCTGATTAACTTTAGGAATATCAATTCCTTCATTAAAAATATCAACAGTGAAGATATACTGAATTTTCCCATCCTCCAGCTGTTCCACAACCTGCTCTCTTTCTTCTATGCTGTGATCACCGGATAAATAAGCTGATTTAGCATTTTGTTCGTTAAACAGCTGGCATAGTTTTTGTGCTTCTTCTTTGCGACTACAAAATACCAAAGCTTTCGGATCATTTCGAGAACAACCATAGTAGTTGATTTTTTTCAATAAAAATTGTACACGTTCGGTATTGGCTAAATATCGCAGTTCGGTCGATTCAGTAATCGTTGCATAATCGGTAACGCCAAAATAATGAAATGGGCAAAGCAAATCTTCTTCCAGAGCTTCTTGTAAACGTATTTCATAAGCAATATTATAGTCAAACAGTTCAAAGATATTAAAATCATCAGTTCGTTCTGGTGTTGCTGTCATCCCTAAAAGAAATTTCGGATCAAAATAATCAAGGACTTTGAGATAAGAAGTCGCCCCCGCTTTATGTACCTCGTCAATTAACACATAATCAAAGGATTCACGTGCAAATTGATGTAAGTATTTATCCCTTGAAATACTTTGAATGATCGCAAATAAATATTTTGCTTGTAAATCTTTCGCTGTTCCTGACAAGACCCCATAATCACTCGCCGGCCCTCCTAGGATGCGTCGAAAGGATTCTTTAGCTTTATTCAAAATTTGTTCCCGGTGAACAATGAACAGCATGTGTTCCGGCCTTACCTGAGCCACATCAAAACCTGCTAAATAGGTTTTCCCGGTTCCAGTAGCCGAAATGACCAATCCTTTTCGTTCGCCACTCTCCCGTAGCTCTTTTAAATTTTGTAAAGCTAGTTGTTGCATTTTATTGGGATAAACATAACGCTCCTTTTCTGGAACATCTGGATCGATTAACATTTCCACTTGTTCTACTTTTAGCTGTGGCTTGTATACCTGCTCATATCTAGTAATCCATTGTTTCGTCAAGGGAATTGCTTGTTCCCACTCCTCGTCTAAATAGTTGCGAATATCTGAAATGATTTCTCCATGATCTCGAGTAGTCAGCAAAATATTCCATTCATAGTTTAGTTT
>NZ_JBCOJC010000003.1:53064-66472 GCF_040925905.1 Enterococcus sp. 2201sp1_2201st1_C11_2201SCRN_220225 | reverse complement strand
GATCATTAAAGCTTAGGTAAGTAGAGGTCAATAAGCGCCCACCTAACCCTCGATCGGCTAAATCTGATAAATGAGACTTTAATGCATTCAACCCATCTTGTGTAACGAACGCCACAGAAAATGTGAAGGTTTGGCAATTATCCATTTCTTCTTGTAAAATATTTAGGAAAAATTCTTTCTGTTTTGGCTGATTCACAATAAATTTTGGATCCAATTTTGAACCGGCTATATTTTTATCAATAAATCCTTTATAAATAGCTTTTTTTACTAAATCAATATCAGTCATAGACATTCCCCTGAGCTACTAATTTTTTTACGGTTGGAATATCCACCGGTGCCCATTCCAACTCTCCCAATTCACTAGGCGCAACCCATTTAAGTGCGATGTGCTCCGTCAAAATCGGTTCACCTTTTTTTAAATGACAAACCATTGTTTTCATGTTCACCCTGCCAAAAGCATAATCATAACTAGCTTCTTCAAAGACTTCTCTCTGAATACTCACTTCAATCTTCAGCTCTTCTCTTAATTCTCTACCTAAAGCATCTAAAGGTGTTTCTCCCGCTTCAATTTTGCCTCCAGGAAATTCCCACAAATAAGCCAAAGAGCGACCCGGACCACGTTTACAACATAAAATTTTGCCTTTATGGACTAGAATTGCCCCTACTACCTCGATTTGCTTTGTCATCTCTTCACCTTTTTCTAGTTTTCGAATCTAGCTAACTTAAAAGATAATCCTACTAAACTAGGATCCCACAAAAAAATCAGCATGGCAAGAACAAGGACATAGTGATACTCTAAGTAGATTAAAATGGGCATACCATCTCAAAAAAAACAACCCCTTCCACCTTCTTAGGCTTCCAGAGTTGTTCTCAAAATTTCATCTTTTCTTACATCGATCCTTTAAACACGGCTGTATTCTTCATAAAGTAATCCACCCCAGAATAAATGGTGAAAACAAGACAAGCATACAACATAATTTGATCCAAGGGGAAGCCTACCATACCAAATGGGATATTGTTGATGAACAATAAGATAATGGCTACCATTTGAGTGGCGGTCTTCACTTTCCCCGGCCAGGCTGCCGCCATGACTTCACCATGCTCTACTAAGAGTAAGCGCAAGCCAGTCACCGCTAATTCCCGACAGACGATAATTGCTACTACCCAAGCAGGGGCTTTGCCTAATTCCACCAACATAATGAAAGCCGTCATTACCAGCATTTTATCCGCTAAAGGATCGGCGAATTTACCGAAGTTGGTCACCAAACCTCTTGAGCGAGCGATTTTGCCATCGAGCCAGTCGGTAATACTAGCCCCAGCAAAGATAATTGCCGCTACTAAATGAGTGATTGGCAGGCTAATGTCGCCGGCTTGCAAGGTGCCCCAGTCTAAAGGTAGGGCTAAAATCAAAATAAAGATGGGAATCATACAGATTCGAATTACGGTTAACTTATTTGGTAAATTCACGATGTCCTCTTTCCTACTGAGCGGCTTTATAGCCGATAGTCAGATTGATATTTTTGCGTAATGCTGCCATGCCTTCATCGGTAAAGGCCAGTTCTTGTCCTCCAGCTTTAACGGTGACATTGGCACTAGCACCTAGGATAATGGTAGCATTTTGTGTATCCGCTGGCAAAGTGGTAGCCTGTTTGTCTCCAGTTTCTAAGGTGTATTGATACACGTAGCCGCCGTTGACCATCACACCCACCCAACAACGCCCAGCAGTACTTTCAAATTCCAATGACAAGGGATTGGTAGCATCGGTAATAGTCATATTGGCTTCTGCCTGAGTATTGCTAGTAGTGGTAATCACCATTTTTTGCTCTTCCGAACTTTCCGTAGTGCTTGCTTGGGTAGAAGAACTTTCGGCAACTGGTGCTTGAGAGGTAGACGTGCTAGTTTCTACGGGCTGTTCCACCGTCACCGAAGAGCCAGGATCTTTAATCAAGGCATCTTCATTGCGATCTTGGATGGTCATCCAAATCACTACTCCGATAATCGTCACAGCAATTAACGTGAAAAAGATTACCGGTAACAGGCGAATCCAAGGATTTTTTGGCGCTTCTTCCACATGAAGGGCTTTTCGGGAACCCTTTACTCTTTCTGGCTGAGGGCGTTGCGGTAGTGGTGGCTCTAAGCTAGCCTTTCCATCTAAAACCGCTACTAACCGTTCACCGTCTTCGCCTACTGCTTGAGCATATTGCTTAACAAAAGCTCGCACGTAAAAAGTTCCCGGCAAGCTATCGAAGTCACCGTCTTCGATAGCTTCTAAATAACGCCGCTGGATTTTGGTAATCTGTTGGAGTTCGTCTAAGGATAAGTTTTTATTCAAACGGGCTTGCCGCAATGTTTGTCCGATCGTCGTTGCTTCGTTGGCCACGGGGTCATCTTCTCCAGTCTATTAATACAGCCAGCCGCCGGTCACCGGTATCGTGGTGCCCGTCGTATACTGGGCTTCTTTTGAAAAAAGGTAAGCGACTGCTGCTGCGATTTCAGAGGTCGCTGCTAGTCTACCTGAGGGGATTTCAGCGCTT
The DNA here is from genome assembly GCF_040925905.1 of Enterococcus sp. 2201sp1_2201st1_C11_2201SCRN_220225. Taxonomy (NCBI): domain Bacteria; kingdom Bacillati; phylum Bacillota; class Bacilli; order Lactobacillales; family Enterococcaceae; genus Enterococcus; species Enterococcus sp. 2201sp1_2201st1_C11_2201SCRN_220225. Next base: position 63,938 of record NZ_JBCOJC010000003.1, on the reverse strand, counting down.
AATTCCTGTAATTGTTCCTCAGTGAATTGCCGGTTCATCTGGGTATTCACTGCCCCAGGCGCCACACAATTTACGGTAATGCCCAGGGAGGCCACTTCTTTCCCATAGGCTTTTACAAAGCTTTGCTGAGCACCTTTTACGGCACTATAAACGGTTTCCATACTGCTACCGGCTAATCCATAAACCGAGCCGATAAAAACTACTCGTCCATACCCGGTACGGCGCAATTTGTCTTCTAAAGCAGCTAATAAAAGCATGGGCGTTTCTACATGGATTTTCCATAAGTTGTTCATGTCTTGCTGGCTGTGTTCAGCCAATAAGCCATACTTGGTAAATCCGGCAGCAAAAACCACTCCATCCACTTGGAATAAACCCGTTAAAAATGGCGCTATTTCCCGATAATCTAGCATATCTAAGCATACCATAAAAAAATCTTGGTGAGGATAGGATAACCGTAGTTCACTAACAAATTTTAATACTTTTTCTTCATTGTGATGATAGTGGCAGTACAATGACCAACCACTAGCCGCCAACCTGCGACATACCGCTTCCCCAATGTCCCCCGAAGCGCCTAAGACTAAAGCAGCCGGCATTAAATTTCCTCCTCTGGATAAAGATAATACGTACAAAAAGCTTCTTCTTTGATTAATGTCTTACCTGCAGCTAGAACATCTGCCAACGTAATGGAATCAATCACATCCGGCACGTCAAAGACTGTTAAATCCCCAAAGATGCTTTGAGTGAATTGATTGGCAATGTATTCCAAAGAATTTAGAGATTGGAAGTATTTTCCTAACATTTTTTTCTTTAATAAGGTCAAGTTAGCTTCATTGACCTCAGAATCGGTAGCAAAATTCAACAGAATGGTCTGAATTTCTTGTATCATCGCTTCTGGTCGGTCGCTATCCCCAAAAAAGGCCCCAAAGCTAAATTCTCGATCCAAATCATATTCAAAACCAAAGGAATCATCGATGACACCTTCATCATAAAGACGTAAGTAATTGCTAGAAGTGTTGCCTAAAAGTAAAGCGAATAATAAATTCAAACTATAGCGAAAACGTAATAATTCCCCAGGTTCTTTAGGCAAGTCTTGGACTAAGCCTTTCACGCCAAGGGCCCCTTTGCTACGACTTAAAGGCAATTTACGGCTAGCTTCTTTCACAAGAGACAAGTTTTCTTGGGGAAACTTTCGTTGAATCGGTGTCGCTTTGGGAAATTCTTTTTTCCCTTGGTTGGCTTTAATCCAACTCATCACTTCATCAGGATCAATATTTCCCACCACTAAGAGTTTCATATTGCTCGGTTGATAAAAAGTGCGGTAACACAAGTACAAATCTTCTGCAGTGATCTTATCAATGGTTTCCACGGTGCCGAGGATATCTACAGCTAAGGGATGGTTAGGATACATTTGAGCTAATAATCCGGAAAACTGCAAAAAGTATGGATCATCTTGATACATGCCGATTTCTTGACCGATAATGCCTTTTTCTTTGTCCACACTTTCCTTGGTGAAATAGGGTTCTTGCACAAAATCTAACAAGGTTTCTAAGTTCAAACGAATTTGATCCGTGGCGGAAAAAAGATAACTGGTTTTAGTAAAACTGGTAAAAGCGTTGGCAGAAGCTCCTTGTTTGCCAAAAACTTGAAAGACATCCCCTGCTTCTTTTTCAAAGAGTTTGTGTTCCAAAAAATGAGCGATCCCATCAGGAACCGTCACAAAATCAGTTTGTCCAATGGGTACAAAAGTATTATCCAAACTGCCATAATTAGTGGAAAATAAGCCATAGGTCTTGTGGTAGCCGGCTTTTGGTAATAAGTAAACCGTCAAGCCATTGTCCAAAACCTCTGTATATAAAGTTTCATTGATTTGCTCATAAGTGATTTTACGCATTTTTGCCCACTCCTTCTAAGCAATAAACTGCCTTTAACTGCATTTTTTGGGCAATCTTTTGCACTTCTTTAACCGTCACCGCTTCAATTCCCGCTAAAATCATTTCATCGGTCATAGCAGCTTCTGGCAACCAATTATCCAAATAAGCCGCTTCAATCATTGCTTGGGGACTATCCAATGAAAGCAAGAAAGAATTTTTTAGCATGGCTTTGGTTTGGGCTAATTCTTCAGCCGTAATTTCTCCCCGTTGTAAACTTTCCAACTGCTGGGCAATTAAATGCAATACCCGTTCACGATTTTCCCCATCGATACCGGTTTGAACACTGACAAAGCCGCGGAACGTATCATAGGAAGAAGAGGCATAGTATGCCATACTTTCCTTTTCTCGCACGTTCATAAACAAGCGGGAATGCGGAAAGCCACCGAATAAGCCGTTAAAGACCATTAAAGCAAAACGCTCCGGTTGACCATAATAAACATCCATAGCATAACCCAAGTTTAGTTTCGATTGAGTCAAAGGTTCTTGCTCTTGTTTTTCGGCAATCACGTTGTCTGCCACAGGATAATAAAAAATCTCTGGATGCACCCGCTCTGTTTTTGAAAATGGCAAAGCCGCCATAAAACGGTCGCCTTCTGCCTCAGTAACATCTCCCACTAAAAAGACATCCACTTGATCTTCATTTAACATTTTTTCATAGGTTGCAACTAAATCCTGACTCGTCAAAGCAGTCAAACTAGCTAATGTCCCGTAGCTGGGTACACTTTGATCCGCATCACTTTGGAAAAAGAGTTGCTGCAACTCTTGAGAAGCGTAAGTTTGTTTGTCTTCAGCAATACTTTTCATATAAGCGATCAAGTTTTCCTTTTCTATGGCAAAGGTCCCTTCATCAAAGGAGGATGCCACGATATTTGGGGCAAACAAAATCTCTTTAATAAAAGCGGTGGCTTGATCTAAAAGGCTACTGACTCCTAGGTATTTGCCATTAACTAGATTCATAGAAAGATTTACTTGGTGCAAATTGCCTTTTTTTGCCATATTCACGCCGAAGCTCGCGCCATAAAGTTCTGCTAAGGCACTGCTTAAAGCGGTGTGAGTGGGATAGTTGCGACTATTCGTCTCCAATAAACTGGTCAATAAGGTGCGCGCTGCCGCCGATTGTGCCTGGTGTCGGGCGGAAAAACGAATATACAAGCGTAAAGTTTTAAATTGTTGCGTAGAAATCAAATGGAAATAAACTCCCGGTTGAATCTCTTTTGTCATGATTATGCCCCTTTAAGTCGGCCTTTTAAGACTGACGCGTTTTCATCTCTGCTACAAATTATAGCACAGAAGCCCTCCTACAGCCCTTAGTACCCCTTAGAAGACCTTATCAGTTCAGTTTTTAGCAGGTCTTCGCTATACTGGAGAAAAGAAGAAAGGAGGTTGTTTTCGTGATTAAAGAATTTAAAGAGTTTATTATGCGAGGCAGTGTCTTGGATTTAGCCGTTGGGGTGATCATCGGGAGTGCCTTCACTGGAATCGTCAACCAAGTGGTAGAAGGGTTGATTACACCTTTAATTGGCTTGGTTATTTCCCTCTTCACCGATGGACAAGACTTGGATAAAGCCATGAATGTGTTAGACGTGAAAGTCAATGGGGTAACCTTTATGTTTGGGAATGTGATCAGTGCTATTATTACCTTTTTAATTACCGCATTTGTCTTATTCTTAATCGTCAAAGCAGCCAATAAAGCGAAAAGCTTTGGCAAAAAAGAAGAGGAAGAAGAAGCGGAAATCGTCACTACTGAAAGCTTGCTTACAGACATTCGCGACTTACTAGAAGCCCAAGAAGGCAAGACTGCCTCCCAAGCAAAAGCTGAACTAGACCGAGATAGTCAAGTGTAACTTCACTAAAAGCCGGCTAATTTAATTTGAGAAAAACAACTTAGTCAGCCTTTGAAATTTTTAACGACGAAAAGCCAAGCAACTTCCGAGAGGTTTAACGGAAGCTGCTTGGCTTTTATGTCTTTATGGTATCCTTCGGTTCAAAGGACGGTGACGCAATTCAGTTGGTTTCCACAAAGAAAAAAGAGTTTGACCACTAAAGTCAAACTCTACCTTCTCATTATACTAACCTAGAAATTCGATTTCCACGGTGCGGGTCAGAACATCTGAGTAGCTATAAGATACTCGTTCGAAAGAGTTCTCTTCCTGATCCAGATCGACTACAAAAACTGATGGATACGTTTCTGTCAAAATACCTTTGCGCTCAGTCTGACGCTTGCGGCCAGTTTGTGCTACGACCATGATCTCGCTACCAATCCGACATTCCAAGTCTTTCTTGATTGACGCTAAAGTTGTTGGCATTGCGTTCACCTCAGGGACGATTATACCATATCTAGTGTGAAATTTCAAGTTTATCATAACAAAATCCTATTGACAATCCATAATGAATATTTTCTCTAAAATCACTAAAAATCTTGAAATAAACTGACCTTTACGCTTTTTTTTATGACTATTTTGGAGATTCTCTTCTCCTTTTGAAAGCGTTTTATAACATAGCTACCTAATTTTTCAAATGATAGATGGTTTTTCGACGAGCCCGTTCGTAAGCCAATTTAACCTTAGTAAAGGTTTGATCAACGGATTCCGCGATTTCATCATAGTCCCACCCTAAAACATAAGCAGCAAAAACTTGCTCTTCCAAATCAGACAACTGATCCGCTAGCCCTGACACCGCTTCTGCCACAATTAATTGCTCATCGGCTGCCGGAGCTTGTTGTCCTAGTCCAAACTGGAGCTCCCCACCTTCTTCGGCTAATGAAGACTCAAAAGGGACCGAATCCGTCATGCTTTTACGCTTATATGCTGCTTGTTTTCGTAAATGGCTCTTAATACAGTTCTCAAAATTACGCTTAAAATACGCCCCAAAGGTCACGCCTAATGTCCCGTCATACTTACTTAAACTTTCAGAAAAAACGATTAGGCCCTCTTGCAGCCAATCATCCCCATCGAAATCCCGGACAAAGTACCTGCCTTGCAACTTGTAGATAATCGGTCGATACTGTCTAAACAATTTTAGAAATGCCTCCTCATCTCCTGCTCGTGCTTCCTCAAGTAATGACATACAAAAAAACCTCCTTCCAAAGAATCTTGAAATGAGGTTATCATGATAAAAACTGTCATTTTCTCATAATTGCTACCTTTTTTTCTTGTTTGACAGGTTTTGCAAAGTTTTTTCTAATTCACTGAGTTGTTCTGCTGTCCAAGGAGAGTTTCGCCGAAAATCGGTAAAACGCAAGTCTTCTTGATGACCGCTGATGGCTCGCTCTGTTTTGGCAATGGTTTGATAGAGCTCCCGTGCTGAAGTCCGCAACGCCCCTTGGGAAAAGATTACCCACTGTTCTGCTAGGTCGCTAGTCGCTACGGTCACCTGAGTTAAGCGGGTGTTTAACTCACCAGCAATTTTCTCAATGTAGCTATCTGCCGTTTCTCCTTCTTCGGTAAAAACTACTTCCAGCTGATATTTTTGATAGCGTTTGGTTACTCCCGGCACAAACTGAGCATCGAAGACTACGATGATTTCCAAACCTTCGTACTTAGCAAAATTAGACAATTTATTTAATAACGCATCTCGAGCATCTTCTAGCTTGTCTTGTTTTTTCAACAAAACCAACTCCGGCCAAGCGCCAATCATATTATAGCCATCGACAATCAACAGCTCTTTTTTCATGACTGGCCACTTCGTTTCCGCAAAGCTTCATAAATCAATAAGCCTGTCGCTACCCCTGCATTTAAGCTTTGGACGTGACCGTGCATGGGAATTGTCAGCATTTCATCTACTTCTTTTGCTAATCCTGCACTCATGCCTCTTCCTTCATTGCCAATAATTAACGCAATTTTCCCTTGGGCATTCCATTGGCGATAATCCGTGCCCTCCATGGCCGTGCCAAAAATCCAAAAACCTGCTTCTTTTAGTTGCTTAATGGCTTGGCTTAAATTGGTCACGCGGGCTACAGGAACGTGTTCCACAGCTCCTGTGGAAGTTTTCACCACAATGGGTGTAATCCCCACGGCCCGGTGTTTTGGAATGATAATGCCAGCCACTCCACCAGCGTCTGCTGTCCGTAAAATTGAACCAAAATTATGGGGATCCTCAATGCCATCAAGAATCAAATAAAAGGGATTTTCCTCTTCACTCTTTTCTAAAAGTTCCGGTAAAGATAAGTATTGATAAGGGGTAATGGCTAGAACCATCCCTTGATGCACCCCGTGATCGCTCATAGTGTCCAACTTTTGCTTCGGCACCCATTTTACTGGCACGGCTTGTTCTTGGGCAATGGCTTTTAATTCATCGATCTTTTCCCCATGGGCATCTTCTAATAAGAACAATTTATTGCCTCGTCCTTCTTTTAAGGCCTCGACTACGGCGTGATGGCCAAATAAAAAGTTATCTGCTAAAGAATCTTCAGTATTTCCTGGAATTTTTTTCTCTGGCTTATTATTGGCAGTCCCTTTGCGCCGTGGTTTTTGAGTGGACCATTTTTTCTTACCTCGATTATTGTCTCTATTTTCCTTCATTTTCTTCACCTACCTTCTTAATACACCAATCAATCAGCTCTTCTAGGCGGTCTTGTTGCTGAGTTAAATGTAAATACCCCATTAGTGACTCAAAGCCTGTAGCGATTCGATAGGTGGTAATATCCGCATTTTTGGCACTGGTGTGGCTCTTGCTGTTACGTCCGCGACGGTAAAAGAGTTCCTCTTCTTCGGTCAATAAGTCACCAGATAACAGCCCATCCATTAAAAAGGCTTGGGCTTTGGCTGACACATAGTGAGTCGCCATTTTGTGCAGCTGATTAGGCCGGGTCTGTCCCGTAGATACTAAGTAATCTCGGATATAAACCTCATAGATGGCATCTCCCACATAGGCCAATGCCAAGCCGTTTAACTGTTTGTAATCTCTCATGCGTCTCTTCTCCATCTGGTTCCTTGAGGGGTGTCCTCTAAGATAATCCCTTGTTCTTTCAATAAGTCCCTAATTTCATCACTGCGAGCAAAATTTTTGTCTTTTCTGGCTTGGATGCGTTCTTCAATCAATTGATCGATTTCTTCATCTAAAATACTGGCGGCCGCAAACTCAATGCCGAAAACTTGCAACCAAGCAGCAAATTTAGCCAAAGCATTTTCTAAAACGATTGTGGACACTTCTGAGCGTTCACTGTAATTGTTCAACCATTTGGCTAATTCATAAACTACGGTAATCCCATTGGCACAGTTGAAATCATCGTCCATTTCCGCTACAAAGCGCTCTTCCAAAGCCGTTAAAGTCACTAAGTCTTCCCCATCAACACTTAAAGCACTGGCCGCTTGGTTTAGGCGGAAATCAGCATTTTCCTTAGCCGTTTTTAACCGGTGTAAATTCGCAGCGGCTTCTTGCAATACGGTCTCACTGTAGCGAATTGGCCGACGATATTGGGTGGTCGCCATTAAAAAGCGAATCACTTGAGGATCCACTTGCTGAATCAACTCATGAGCTGTGATGAAATTCCCCAAGGATTTACTCATCTTTTCATTGTCCTCGCCAATAGTCACATACCCATTGTGCATCCAATAATTAGCAAAGGTCTTCCCAGTTTTTGCTTCACTTTGAGCGATTTCGTTTTCGTGATGAGGAAACTCTAAATCTTGACCACCACCGTGAATATCAATGGTTTCGCCTAAGTGTTTCGTAGCCATGACGGAGCATTCGATATGCCAACCGGGACGTCCTGCACCCCATGGCGATTCCCAAGAAATTTCCCCGGCTTTAGCGGACTTCCATAAAGCAAAATCCAGCGGGTCTTCTTTAATGGCTTGTTCGCTACCCGTCCGTTGACTGGCCCCAACTTCCAATTCATCAATGGACTGATCACTTAACTTACCGTATTCTTTAAACTTGCGAGTACGATAATACACATCGCCACTAGCTTCATAAGCATAGCCTTTTTCAATTAATGCTTGAATAAAAGCAATAATATCAGGAATATGATCCATTACCCGAGGATTTAAAGTAGCGGGTTCAATATTTAGCGCTTTGGTGTCTTCAAAATAAGCTTGGATAAACTGTTCGGATAAAACTTCTGGGGTAACTTGAGCTTCTTTAGCTGCTCGAATAATCTTGTCATCCACATCGGTAAAATTCGTTACAAAATCCACCTGATAGCCTCGGTATTCAAAATAGCGCCGAATTGTATCAAAAGCAATAAAACTACGGGCATTGCCAATGTGAATATAGTTATATACCGTAGGACCACAAACATAAATCTTTACTTGTCCCGGCGTAATGGGCTTGAAGACTTCCTTTTGCCGCGTCAAGGTATTATAAATTTTGATCATCAACTCTCACTCCATTCAATCGTACGACTTTCGCTGGGGCTCCCACAGCGGTCGCATTATCTGGTATATCTTTTAAAACTACGGCTGCTGCGCCGATTTTAGCATTTTGGCCAATGGTAATCGGCCCTAAAATTTGGGAATGAGCAGCAATCATCGCGCCTTTCAAAACTGTAGGATGGCGCTTGCCACAATCTTTTCCCGTCCCTCCAAGTGTCACTCCATGGAACAAAACGACTCCTTCTTCGACTACTGCTGTTTCACCAATCACAACGCCCATACCGTGGTCGATAAAAACCCCTGAGGCAATTTCCGCTCCGGGATGAATCTCAATCCCTGTTAAGAAACGCCAAAATTGGGCATTTAATTTGGCCAGTAAAAACAAGCCTTTTCGGTATAAAAAATGAGACCAGCGATGCCAAAATAATGCGTGAAACCCTGGATAGGTCAAGACGATCTCCAATGTGCTTCGTGCAGCGGGATCGTTAGCTTTAGTAGCAGCGATGGCTTTTTTAAACCAGCTCATCTGACTTCCCCCTTCCTTGTTACATTCCTTGAAAGCTATTTTTGTCAACAAGCTTTCTGTCTCACTAATAGATTGCTCCTATGTAGTAAAACCTAATTCACGAATAGAGAGGCAAAACGAATTCGTGAAGCCAAGCATAGTTAGCTGTGGTATTCTACAAAAAAAGCGTCTTTTAAATAAGTTTCCTTATTTAAAAGACGCTTTTTGCGTGGTTCCACTTTTTTTCACAAAGATTGCTCCTTGCCTTTAAATGAATAACGGCCATGCCCGTATCTGCTTTTGGCAGATCCACTCCCAGCTGCATTTCCCACGGCTTTTTTAGTCCCTTTTCAGCAGGGGGACCTCTCTGTAAAAAAAGACGGTGGTACTTCGACTGTTCTTAGTGTTTCCTTATTTTGTTAAAGCTTGTTCTAATTTGTTAATCGCTTGTTCGCGACCTAAAATTTCAATGGTATTTGGCAAATCAGGACCGTGCATTTGGCCAGAAACAGCAATTCGGATTGGCATAAAGAGGTTTTTCCCTTTGACACCAGTAGCTTTTTGAACAGCTTTAATCGCGGCCATGATATTTGGCGCAGTAAAATCACTTAATTCGCTCAATTGGTCTTTAAAAGCACTTAAGACAGTTGGCACTGTTTCTTGCGCCATAATTTCTTTTCCTTCTTCGCTTAATTCTGGATGTTGGTCAAAGAATAAGCCGGAAAGTTCTACGATTTCAGCCGCATAACTCATTTGTGGTTGATACAAAGCAACCACTTTTTTAACCCAAGCTTTTTGGTCTGCGGACAATTCAGCAGGAATCCGGCCAGCAGTAAACAAGAATGGTAGACACATTTCGGTTAATTCGTCTAAGTCCATTTCTTTGATGTAATGGTTGTTAACCCATTCCAATTTTTTGCCGTCGAAGGCTGCTGGTGATTTGCTCAAACGTTTTGGATCAAAAATCTTGATTAATTCTTCTTGAGAAAAGAGTTCATCTTCCCCTACTGGAGACCAGCCTAGTAAAGCAATAAAGTTAAACATGGCTTCTGGAAGATAGCCTAGTTCTCGGTATTGCTCGATAAATTGTAAGATGGATTCATCCCGCTTGGATAATTTCTTACCTGTTTCAGAATTGATGATCAACGTCATATGACCAAATTCTGGGGGTGTCCAGCCAAACGCTTCGTAAATCATCATTTGTTTTGGTGTGTTGGCGATATGGTCATCCCCCCGCAAAACATGGGTGATTTTCATCATATGATCATCGACTGCTACAGCAAAGTTGTAAGTTGGCATGCCATCCCGTTTTTGGATAACAAAGTCGCCACCCACATTGTCAGATTCAAAGTGGATATCGCCTTTCACCATATCATGGAAGGAGTATTCCGTATTTTTTGGTACGCGGAAACGAATCACAGCTTCAAGGCCGGCTGCTTCTTTTTGTGCTTGTTCTTCTGGTGTTAAGTGGGCACATTTGCCGCCGTAATGAGGCATTTCTCCCCGAGCACGTTGCGCTTCTCTTTCCGCTTCTAGTTCTTCTTCGGTACAGTAGCATTTATACGCCCGATTGGAAGCGAGTAGTTGATCGATTAAAGGTTGGTAAATATCCCCTCGCTCTGATTGACGGTAAGGGCCATATTCCCCGGGATTTTCAGGAGATTCATCCCAGTCCATGCCTAACCAAGCTAAGTTTTCTAACTGGCTTTTTTCGCCATCAGCAATATTTCGTTTTTGGTCAGTATCTTCAATGCGGATAATAAAGTCGCCATCATTGTGACGAGCAAATAAATAATTGAACAGTGCTGTTCGGGCATTGCCGATATGCAAATGTCCTGTTGGGCTTGGCGCATAGCGCACGCGGATTTTACTCATTTTATCTCTTCCTTTTAGTGGATTTTTCCCTATACGTTTCAAATTGTACAATCAATGTCCTCATTAGTAAAGTATCACTATCAAGACTTGTGATTTCGTTGATTGCGACTGCTCTTGCCATTAGTAGTTGGAGCGGCTTCTGTATCAATGCCTCGACCGGAGTGAGCTGGTTTGGCAAAAATCATCCGCCCGGCTGCGGTTTGCAAAGCACTGGTCACCACGACTTTAATTCGTTCGTTCATATAATGC
>NZ_JBCOJC010000003.1:21472-52911 GCF_040925905.1 Enterococcus sp. 2201sp1_2201st1_C11_2201SCRN_220225 | reverse complement strand
ATGTTCAATACCGGCACATTTTGAAATTCAGCGACTTTGTTTAAATTGTAGTCATTAGTAACCACGGTGCCATCTAAGAGTTTGGCTAATTTCAGTAGTTTGCTGTCAACTTCTTGAATTTCTTCAAAGTCGCCATCGTACATTTCCACGGAGATGTCTTCTTCTTTTTGCAAGGCATTTAAAATGTCCAGTCCTCGGCGCCCTCGCACCCGTTTCAAACTGTCTCCAGAATCGGCAATGTATTGCAACTCGTACAAAACAAAATTAGGAATTAACAAAGTTCCTTCTAAAAAACCGGTCTTGGCGATGTCATACACTCGACCATCAATAATCACACTAGTGTCTAGAATCTTATACTTGCGGAAATGATCGTCCGCATTGCGTTCCAAAAGTTCTTGTTCTGCTTGTTGTTCGTTACGCTTTTTAGAAGAAGTAAAGATTTTCTTCCATTCTTCAATCCGGGTGGTACTGATTTGAAAACCAAGATACCCCAGTAAAATCATGATTAGAAAAGGAGCCACTCCTTTTACAAAAGGTACATCCCAGTTATAAAAGGGTAGTGAAATAATAACGCCAATCAATAAGCCAATAATGGTACCAATGGCCCCAAATAGTAAGTAAGTGAGACTGAGCTCACTGAGTTTTTTCTCGATGTAGGTAAGAGCTGTGGAGATATGTTTCACCAGAAATAATGAAAGTAAATAAAAAATAATTGCACCGATTAATAAGTTGGTGAAAACATTGTCTAACCACTGATTGCCCCCTTGACCAATTGCTGTCCACGCATATGGCATAAATGAGACACCCAAACTTGCTCCAGCCACCACCAGTAAAACTGTGATGACGCGTTTTTCCATAGATTTTTCCTCCTTGCATTTTTTAAGTAAAGCAAACATATTTTTCTTGTTTGCTTTACTATTCTGTTTTGTTGATACTAGCAATTGACTAGCCGAAGACTCGTTTTAAAGTCTCGCCAATGGTTGCCACAGGGACCACTTCAATGCCTTTTGGTGGTTCCCAGCCACTGAGATTATTTTTGGGCAAATAAACTTTCGTAAAGCCCAATTTTTGAACTTCTTTAACCCGGGATTCGATATTGCTCACTCGGCGCACTTCACCAGTTAGGCCAATTTCTCCAATAAAACACTCTCTAGGATCAGTCCCTTTTTCTTTGTAACTAGAAGCGATACTTACAGCGAGTGCTAAGTCAATGGCAGGTTCATTTAACTTCACACCACCGGCAGCTTTTAAATAAGCATCTTGGTTTTGCAAAAGCAATCCTGCTCGTTTTTCCAAGACTGCCATAATCAAGGAAACGCGGTTAAAATCTAACCCTGAAGTGGTGCGCTTGGCATTGCCGAACATGGTAGGTGTCACCAAAGCTTGGATTTCCACTAAAATTGGCCGACTGCCTTCCATTGCCACTACAATAGCCGATCCCGTGGCCCCGGCCAGACGTTCTTCCAAAAAGACTTCAGAGGGATTGACCACTTCTTTTAGCCCATTTTCCTGCATTTCGAAAATGCCAATTTCATTGGTGGAACCAAAACGATTTTTCACTGCTCGTAAAATTCGAAAGCTGTGATGCTTTTCTCCTTCAAAATACAATACTGTATCCACCATATGCTCTAACATCCGTGGTCCAGCAATAGAACCTTCCTTCGTCACATGACCCACGATAAAAATCGCAATGCCATTGGTTTTAGCGATTTTTAACAGTTCGGCGGTAGTTTCCCGCACTTGGCTAACCGAGCCCGCCACGCTAGTAATATCCGGTTGAGTCATCGTTTGAATTGAGTCAATAATCACATAATCTGGTTCGATTTCTCGAATGGAACGACTGATTTCACTCATATCCGTTTCTGCATACAGGTAGAATTCCGTATCAATACTGCCTAAACGCTCCGCTCGCATTTTAATCTGTTCAGCGCTTTCTTCCCCGGAAACATAGAGAACCTTACCGCCGATTTCCGCAAGTTGCTGAGAAACTTGTAAAAGCAAAGTAGACTTGCCAATTCCCGGATCCCCACCGATTAAAATCAAGGATCCGGGCACTACCCCTCCGCCTAGAACTCGATTAAGCTCTCCTAATTTGGTTTTTACTCGGGGTTCTTTTTTTGGTACTACATCAGCAATCTTCGTAGGCCGAGTTTTCTCCCCAGTTAATGAGGTTCGGATTCTGCGATCATCTGTATCTTGAATGGTTACTTCTACTAAGGAATTCCAGCTACCGCAGTTGGGACACTTTCCTAAGTATTTCGGCGAAGTATAGCCACAATGTTGGCATTCAAATTGAACTTTGGCTTTTTTGGCCATAAGACACCTCCAGTAGCCTTCATTTTACCACATAAGGGAAAGAAGTTGATAACCTCACTCTTTCCCGGAAGAACCAAAGCCCCCGGTGCGTTTGGTAGTACTGCGATCCTGATCGGCTTTTAAGAATGGCAAAAAGATTCCTTGCCCAATCCGCTCGCCTTTTTTAATCGTGACATCAAAAGGCCCAAAGTTAGTGAACTGAAACATAATATGGCCTTCATTATCCGGGTTGTTATAATAATCGCTGTCAATGACCCCTACGCCATTGGTCAATACCAAAAAGCGTTTTAATGGGTTACTGGAACGATTGCACAACTGCAAAAACTCCTCTTCTCCCATGTAGGCTTTGATTCCCGTAGGCACTAAAACCGGCTTTAAGTGTTTTTGAACTGTCTCCGTTTCAGTTTTTTTCAACAAGCCTTTGATTACTGGCAACAAACCACTGTGCCAAATGCTGGGAATTACCATATCTGCTGCTGCTTCAAAGTCATAGCCAGCTGCTTGGCGGGTAGCCCGCACCGGTAATTGAATATTTTTATCTTGAAAGGTTGTTACTACTTCAAATCCACGTTTTTTCATTTTGTACTCCTTAAACTTGATAGTTTATTTTAGCACACTACAAGACCTAAAACCGGCTCTTCATAAAGATTTCACTGAAACTTCATGACCAGAAAAAAAGGGATATTCTCTTTTTTGGTTAGGGTTTCACGTGAAACAATTAGAAAGAAAAGCGGTGGCGTCTGATAATTATCTGACAATTGTCATTTAGCGGATGAAATCTTACAAGAAACCTTGTACAATGGAAAGAAAACAATCGGAGGGGATTTTGTGCGAAAATCATTGGAAAAGGCCCAGCGAATCGTAATAAAAATTGGGACCAGTTCCTTAATTTACCCCAATGGCACTATTAATTTAGCCGGCATTGACCAATTAGCCTTTGTCTTAACAGACTTAGCCAATCGAGGTAAAGAAGTTTTGTTAGTGTCTTCAGGTGCAATTGGTGTGGGGATGAATAAACTGGGACTGAAGAAGCGCCCCACCTCTATTCCTGAACAACAAGCCGTAGCTGCCGTGGGACAAGCCGAATTGATGAACATCTACAATCATCGCTTTCTCACTTATAGTCAAATCACCGCTCAAATTCTGTTGACCAGAGATATTGTGGAGTATCCAGAAAGTCGTAAAAATGTAACCAATACCTTAAATCAATTGTTGAAAAAAGGGATTATTCCCATTATTAATGAAAATGATACCGTCTCCGTAGAAGAGATGGATCACCAAACCAAATTTGGCGATAATGACCAACTTTCAGCCATCGTAGCTCAGATTACTGCAGCTGATTTATTGATTATGTTATCAGATATTGACGGTTTTTATTCTGCTAATCCTAGTGTGGACCAACAAGCGATTTTATACCACACGGTCCACGAAATCACTCCAGAAATCTGCAAACAAGCCGGAGATAAAGGCAGTGAATTCGGCACTGGTGGCATGATTAGCAAGCTCTCTGCCGCCCAACGGATTTTAGAAGCAGACAGCGCCATGGTCTTAGCCAACGGAGAAAAGCCCCAAGTCATCTTTGATATATTAGCCGGCGCTGAAATTGGTACTTTATTTTGTAACGCAAATACATTCGAAAGGCTGTGACAAAATGGATTTAACCCTTTTAGGCCAACAAGCTCAAGCTAGCGCCCGAAAATTGGCTCTTTTAGACACCCAAGAAAAAAATCGCCTCTTATTGGCCATGGCTGATGCCCTGATTACCGCTACTCCTGAAATCTTAGTTGCCAACGAAAAAGATTTAGCTCAAGCTGACGCCAATGGTATCTCAGAAACTATGCAAGATCGCCTGCGCTTGACAAAAGAGCGCATTGAAGAAATGGCCGATGGTATCCGCCAAGTAGTTCAACTACCAGATCCCATTGGCGAAGTAGAAAAAATGTGGAAAAATGCCGATGGACTTTTAATTGGTCGTCAAAAAGTACCTTTAGGCGTTATCGGGATTATTTACGAATCACGCCCGAACGTTACCACTGATGCCGCCAGTCTTTGCTTTAAAACGGGCAACGCCGTTATACTCCGGGGGGGTAAAGAAGCATTCTCTTCTAACCAAATGCTAGTGGCGATTTTACAAAAAGCATTGATCAATTCTGGCTTTACGCCCCACGCCATTCAGTTTGTCGCGGATACTAGCCATGAAGTGGTCAACGAAATGATGAGATTGACAGATTATTTGGATGTCTTAATTCCTCGCGGGGGAGCAGGGTTAATCAAACGAGTCAAAGAATCCGCCACGGTACCAGTGATTGAAACCGGCACCGGCAACAACCACATCTATATCGACAAAAATGCCCAGCTGGAAATGGCCGTAAACATCGTGAACAATGCCAAAACTCAGCGTCCTTCTGTATGTAACGCTATGGAAACTTTATTAATCCATGCTGACGTTGCCTCAGAATTTCTTCCTGTTATTGCCGAAAAACTAGCCGATCACCAAGTAGAACTGCATGGGGACAAACGGGCTTGTCAGTATTTGCCAGAAGCCATCCCAGCCACAGAAGCAGATTGGTCTACGGAATTTCTTGATTATATTTTAGCCATTAAAGTGGTGGATAGTTTGGAAGAAGCCATTGAACACATTAATCGCTACAATACCAAACACTCTGAAGCTATCGTTACGGACAATTACTTTGCTTCTCAGAAATTCTTACAAGAAGTAGACGCAGCAGCCGTTTATGTAAATGCCTCTACTCGCTTTACCGATGGTTTTGTCTTTGGCTTCGGTGCTGAAATCGGCATTTCCACGCAAAAACTTCACGCCCGCGGACCCATGGGCTTAGAAGAATTGACTTCTACCAAGTATATTATTTATGGCGAAGGACAAATCAGAAAATAGAAAAAGTCCTGACAAAAACAGGCTAACTTTTAATGGTGTGAACTTTGCTTATTGTAGCGTTGTAGCCAAAACGATTTGCAAAGAGGCAAGATTATTTTCCCATAAAAAAACGTCGCTGAAAACTCAGCGACGTTTTTACTTGTTATTATTTCACTGTCCCAAACTTATTTAATGGCCAGAAGATAAACTTGGCATTGGAAGTGATACTGTCTTCTTCAATAGCCCCAAACACTCGACTATCTTTAGAAACAGTACGATTATCACCTAAGACAAAGAGGTGATCTTTGGGAACTTCAAAGGTAAAATCTTCCGTAAACAACTGACCTTCTGCCAGCTTGCTCTTAAATTCATCTAAGTATTCTTCCGGATATTCCTTGCCATCAATTAAAAGTTGATCATTTTTGTATTCCACGGTTTCCCCACCAAAGGCAATCACTCGTTTGATGTATTCTTTATCCGCATCTGGTGCATGAAAGCTCACCACATCAAAGCGGTTCACATCCCCAATTTTTAAGCCAATTAAGCGCTCAGAATCTTGCAAATTGGGATCCATGGAAGCTCCGTGAACTTCCACTGGTGTAAAAATAAACTGGCGTAACCCTAAAACGACTAAAACCAAAGCTACAATCCAAGCCACGTCTTTCCAAGTGAACCAGGCAGTCTTTTCAGTATTTGTTTTCATATACGTTTCCCCTTATGTTTTATCCCAGGAACTTCCCGGCTGTCTTTTAATGAGCCATTAAAATCATACTAAATAAGTGTATCAAATCTCCTTTGCAAATACACGCAGAATCACTTCTTTTCGCATTTTATTAAGAATTACAAAAAAATATCCGTCTCAAGTCCGATGGAGAAAAGAAGGAATTTTGCTATGCTATGGATGTAATGAATCAGACTTTCCTAAAGGAGGAAAACTCATGAGTAATTTAAGTAATCAATCCACCCTTGTTAAAATTCTCGCCGTGGTTGGCTTTTTAGTTGTAGCAGGCTTTGTGCTAAATGTTGTGTTAGGCATTGCCGGCGGACTGATTGGCTTGTTCTTCCGCTGGGGGATTCCGTTGCTGATTGCCTATTGGTTGGTCAGCTGGCTGAGCAACTCCGCTAAGAAAAGACGCTATTAAAAACAGGAACCCCGACGCGCTGGAATTAACAGCGCGTCGGGGATTTTTTTAGCCTAAAGCAATATCCAAAATCATCATGATAATAAAACCCAGCATCGTGCCAAATACAGCGAAATGGCGTTTACTACTTGAAGTCACTTGGGCTTCTGGAATTAACTCTTCCACCACTACATAGATCATAGCCCCTGCTGCAAAAGACAAAGCATAAGGCAAAAGTACCGTCACTTTAGAAACTAACAAGGCCCCTAAGACCCCAGCAATCGGTTCCACTATTCCAGAAGCTTGTCCATAAACAAATGACTTCCAACGGCTAAGGCCTTCTTGGCGCAATGGAATGGAAACCGCAGCCCCTTCTGGGAAGTTTTGAATCCCAATTCCTAATGCTACCGCAATGGCGGCAATCGCAGCGGCTTCAGGATTTTCTGCATTTGCTGCGGCCCCAAAAGCGACCCCCACTGCTAATCCTTCTGGAATATTGTGTAAAGTAATCGAAAAAACCAAAAGAATGGTTCGCTTTAAATGACTTTGAATCCCTTCTTGTTCGTGATTAGGCCCAAAGTGCATATGGGGAATTGTTTTATCCGCAAGATAGAGAAATAGTCCTCCAACACCAAAACCAATCGCCACCACTAGCCAAGGAATATCTCCGTTTTGTTCCGCCCACTCAATGGCCGGATCCAGAAGCGACCAAAAACTAGCGGCAATCATTACCCCAGACGCAAAGCCTAACATCAGATTCAAGACATCTTTTTTGATTTCTTTAAAGAAAAAAACTAGCGCTGCCCCTAATGCTGTCATGCCATAGGTAAAGCCACACCCTACTAAGGCTTGTTGCCAAGGAGCCAATTGTACAAACCAATCCAAAAATAAAACCTCCTCTACCTGTTTTTTTATCCATTTTATAGTTTTGCTTATTTACTGTTTTAATTCTACCATACATAATTTTTCGCCGCACCTAAAAACTTTTGATACAAAGAAAAAACGCCCCTAAAAGGAGCGCCGTGCTTATTTACTAAAAGCAAAGATGATGTGTTTAATACCGAACATCATAAAGTAGCAACCAATCAAAAAGCTTAAAGTCAATGCCGAAGAAAGTGGGTTCAAGAAAAGATAAATTCCTAAAATTACCCCTAAAACATTGATAATCAATGAAAACCAGAAATACCAGGTTTTAAACTTTCGAGCCGCTTCTAAGTTAAACAAATTGAAAACTGAGTCAATAATAAACCAGATGGCAAAGATAAAAGGCAAGGCAATCACCCCGGCTCCTGTGTTAAAGAGTAAGAAAATCCCGATGATAATATCAATTACCCCTAGTACAATAGGTAATTTTCCTTGATACCCCGTCAATTCCTCTAAACGACTGCGGAAAAAAATTTCATAAATCCCTTTAATAAAGGAAAAAATGGCATAAACCATGACAATTGTCAGCAGATTTGCCAGTGGCCTACGAAAACTCATCACCGCCGTAATTACAAACAACACACCTAAAAGCAATGAACCCCAATCAAAACTTTTTTTCGTTCCCATTTCCATTTAAACTCCCCCTTTAATAAAAGAGTACCTTACCTTCTGTTATGGGTCAAAAAATATCCTCATTTTTCAAGAATTTTCTTTGATTCTAGCTTTTTTCTGAAAAAAGCTAGCTCACCTTGCAAGTTTTACATAATCTGGCTATAATGCTAGGAGTTAGACAAAAAGGTTAAGGGTTCCTCCGGTGAACTGGGGGGACCCTTTTTAAAAATGAAATGAGGGAATTTAATTGATCACAGTTAGTGATGTAAGTTTACACTTTTCTGATCGTAAACTTTTCGACGATGTGAATATCAAATTCACACCAGGAAACTGTTACGGTTTGATTGGAGCCAATGGAGCTGGGAAGTCTACCTTCCTAAAAGTTCTATCGGGAGAAATTCAGCCTTCTACCGGGAATGTTAGCTTAGGTCCGGATGAGCGGATGGCTACGTTGAAACAAAATCACTTCGATTATGAAGAATATTCCGTAATCGAAACCGTCATTATGGGGCATAAACGCCTTTATGACGTGATGAAAGAAAAAGATGCCATCTACATGAAAGAAGACTTCACTGATGAAGATGGCATTAAAGCCGCAGAATTAGAAGGAGAATTTGCGGAGTTGGATGGCTGGGAAGCAGAGCCCGAAGCAGCGGTGCTTCTACAAGGATTGAACATTCCTGAAGACTTGCATCAGCTACCTATGAAAGAATTAACTGCCGGCCAAAAAGTCAAAGTCCTTTTAGCCCAAGCTTTATTTGGCAAACCAGATGTCTTATTACTAGACGAGCCTACCAATGGACTGGACATTCAATCCATCAACTGGTTGGAAGAATTCTTGATTAATTTTGAAAATACGGTAATTGTGGTTTCCCATGACCGCCACTTCTTAAACAAAGTCTGCACTCATATGGCAGATTTAGACTTCGGGAAAATTAAGCTTTATGTAGGGAACTATGATTTCTGGTTGGAATCTAGCCAACTGGCAACCAAGCTCCAATCCCAACAAAATGCCAAAAAAGAAGAACAAATTAAAGAACTACAAGACTTTATCGCTCGCTTTTCTGCCAATGCGTCAAAATCCAAACAAGCAACTTCCCGGAAAAAAATGTTGGAAAAAATCACCTTGGATGACATTCAACCTTCTTCCCGCCGTTATCCTTTTGTAGGCTTTAAGCCAGAGCGAGAAATCGGTAACGACCTGTTGCAAGTGGACAATGTCAGTGTAAGCATTGATGGCAAGAAAATTTTGGACAATATTTCCTTTACGCTAAATAAAGACGACAAAGTTGCCTTTGTGGCCAATAACGATATCGTAACTACTACTTTATTTAAAGTTATCATGGGAGAAATTACCCCAGATACTGGTTCTGTGCGCTGGGGAGTCACCACCAATCATTCTTACTTACCCAAAGACAACAGTCGCGAATTTGACAACGACTTGACGATTTTGGATTGGTTGCGCCAGTTTGCCTCTAAAGAAGAAGATGACAATACTTTCTTGCGTAGTTTCTTAGGCCGTATGCTGTTTTCTGGAGATGAGGTTTTAAAACCTGTTTCCGTCTTGTCTGGGGGAGAAAAAGTTCGTTGCATGCTCTCTAAACTGATGTTGTCAAAAGCCAATGTCTTAGTTTTAGATGATCCCACTAATCACTTGGACTTGGAATCCATTACCGCACTGAATGATGGTTTAATGGGCTTTACCGGCTCGATTCTATTTGCCAGCCACGACCATCAATTTATCCAAACCTTGGCTAACCGGATTATCGCCGTTTCTGATAAAGGATTGGTCGACCGGGCTGAAACCACTTATGATGAATTTTTAGAAAATCCAGATGTGCAAAAACGGGTAAACGAGCTGTTTGCATAATTATTCAATGAAACCCAGTTGATTTCTATCAGCTGGGTTTTTGTTATACAACAGAATATTTAAAAACATAATTCAGCATTACGTTTCCCTCTTTTCTCGCTAAAATTATAATAAATAACAAGAACGATAAGATGAAATTGCGATTAATAACAAGCTTCAACTTGTAAAATCTGAACAAAATAAGCCATTCAAATAATGAACGCAAATCATCTTGTTCTAGCAACAAGTCAATTCCTCCTTTTTAACCCCATCAAAAACCACTGGCTGGATTTCATCCTTTGAAAAAGCAAATCGAAGAGCAGAAACTTTAAAGCAGCATCCAAAACAGCACATTAAAGTTTTTTGTTTTCTTTGCTGGAGATTGAATTTTACCCCCTGGTGGTATTTTACGGTAAATAATCCCATGAAAAAACGGTAAAATCAATAACAAAGAAATTCAATCATCACCTTTTAAAAGGTAACCATTTGTACTACACTGGCAGGTTATCGGGAATTTTGTGCAAATTTATAAACGCTTTATCTAATAGAAGAGTGAGATTGAATGTTATTGGAACAGATTGTGAAAGCTGGGGTAGTTGGCTGTGGCGGAGCGGGATTTCCCACAGCAGTAAAATATCAGCGACCAGCGGAATACTTCATTATCAATGCAGCAGAATGTGAGCCCTTATTAAAAACGGATCATTATATTATGAAACGCTACGCTAAAGAATGCGTCTCTGCCATCACAGCCGTGGGTCAGCAGCTTCAAGCCCAACATCTCATCATTGCCACAAAGGCTTATTACAGGGCAGAAATCGCAGCACTTCAAGAAGCCATTGATCACCAACAGGCTCCTGTGACAATTTTTGCCATGGATAATTTTTATCCAGCTGGAGATGAGCAAACAATGGTCTTTGAAGTTACCGGTCGAACCGTGCCTCCAAGTGGCATTCCCATGGATGTGGGTTGTGTTGTTTCAAATATTGCCACTATGTTGAACGTCTACCAAGCAATGAGTAATCAAGCAGTCACACATAAATTTCTGACTGTAACCGGTAGCGTGGCAAGACCTCAAGTCATCGAAGTGCCCATTGGAACTTCTTTTGCTGAATGTTTGACATTAGCCGGTGGCGCGACCCTTACTGATTGGATGTACATCAATGGCGGCCCGATGATGGGGAAAGTCGGCACCATGGACAACTTTGAAAAAGAAGTGGTTACAAAAACTACTTCAGGCATTATTATTACCGAAAAACGGGATTTTTTATATGAACTTCATGAGTCTGAAATGCCTAGTATCATTCAAAAAGCTCGCTCTTCTTGTATTCAATGTCGGCTTTGCACGGAACTTTGCCCTCGCTATCAAATCGGTCATCCAATCCACCCCCACCGTGTCATGCGTCATCTAGCTATTACGGAAGTGCCGGAGGATATCGATGATGATCCAATTTGGCAAGAAGCATTGCTTTGCTGTGCTTGTGGGATTTGCGAAGTAATCGCTTGTCCTATGGGTTTAATGCCGCGACAAGTAAATCTCTACGTGAAACAAAAGCTCGCTGAAAAAGGGATTCGCTATGACAAGATAGATTGCAAATTAATTCCCAGCAAATTGCGAGAATATCAAAAAGTTCCCCCTAAAAATATTATTTTAAAAGATGGCCTGCAACAGTATGCCACCTTAAAAGTAGCTGAATTTCAAAAGTATGAAAGCCGAGAAGTCAAAATTCCCCTTACCATGCATATCGGTGCTCCAGCTTTACCGGTAGTTGCCGTAGGAGATTTAGTCCAAGTGGGGGATTTAGTCCAAGTGGGGGATTTGATTGGAGCAATTCCCGACAATGCTTTAGGAGCGAATATTCATGCCAGCATTAACGGAACAGTCACAGCAGTAGGATCTAGTATTACCATTAAAGGAGGCGTCGCACAATGAAACCAATCGACTCCATCGGTTTTTTAGAGTTAAATAGTATCGCCAAAGGAATTGAAACAGTAGATTATATGTTGAAAGCGGCCAATACCAACCTATTGATGGCCAAAGCCAGTTGTCCCGGGAAATACTACATCATGCTTAGTGGAGATGTGGATTCCGTGGAGCGTTCCATCCAAGTCGGCTCTGAGCTGGGGGGACGTTACGTTGTGGGAGAATTGGTGATTCCTAGAGTCAGCCCAGCAGTGATTCGCGCAATCAATATGAGCGACATTCCCGAACAAGTTTTAGCCGTGGGAGTGTTGGAATATTATTCCGCGGTAGGTTCGATTATCGCAGCTGATTGCGCCATTAAAGCCGCTGATGTCCAGTTAATTTCAATCCAATTGGGAACCGGGATTGCCGGCAAATCTTTTGTAGTCTTAACCGGTGACGTGGACGCGGTGAAAACTGCTGTAGAAGCCGGTGCCCAGGCCGCGAAGGAAGAAGCTTTGATGATCAATAAAGTAGTCTTACCCAACCCTAGAAAAGAATTAGTGGAAAGTTTGATTCAGTAATGAGAGCAATGGGTAAGTATGCTTGCTTATAATGAACGACAAAAAGCCATTTTTCCAACGCCTCTGAATGAAGAATTGGAAAAATGGTTTTCTTTTACGTGCTTTTAATCCACTCGCTCTTGCCCAAAGGTAAAGATGGCGATACAGCCTAGCCCTGTATGACTGGCAATCGTCGGACCTAATGGGAAAATGCCGCTGTCGGTGATCTCGATTTTTTCTTTCAGCATGCCCATCACCTTCTCAGCCGCTTCTAAATCGCCAGAATAGGCCACGTAGACCGTTTGATTCTCAGTTGAGACTAAATGGTTCACTGTTTCTTCCACGACCTTCAGCAAGGCTTTATTGCGTCCTCGCACTTTACCTACATTTTGCAAGGTACCTTTCGCATCCACGTGAATAATCGGTTTGATATTTAGTAACCCACCCATGGCAGCTTCCGTGCGAGAAAGGCGTCCGCCACGGTATAAATGACTCAAATCATCTACTGTAACCCAAGATTGCAAGTTCAGTTTGTGATCATTAACCCATTGAACTACTTCTTCTTTACTAGCACCGGCAAGTTTGCGTTTGGCGGCTTCTAGGACGATAAAACCTTCTCCCATACTAGCGGCTAAAGTATCCACTACTTGAATATCGGCATTAGGATAGTCTTCTTTTAAGATGTCCACAGCTTGCAGGGCACTGTTATAAGAACCACTCATTCCGGAAGTAAAACATAAATAGACAACTGGTTCATTTTTTTCACAATAGGGTTTGAAAAACTCGATATAGCGGCCCACATTGATCTGTGAGGTAGTTGGCTGTTGTTTATCTTTCAAGCTTTGTAAAAATTGTTCGTAATCAAAGGTTTCACCTAAATCATCTAAAAATTCTTGACCGTTAATATTCACAATCATGGGAATAAAGGCAACGTCTTTTTCTTTTAATAGTTGATAGGGAACATCACAACATGAATCGGTCACGATTTGATACATCAAACAACCCCCTTAATAAATTTACTGTCCCTAGTGTACCATAAAGCACGGAATAACAGGTATTCTTAGGGGTTCACAAATATTTTGAGAGCCTCTTCAATGGCGAGTAAAACTTCCTCGTCAGCCTCTAGTGCTTTTTGTGCTGTCAAGCGTTCCTGCCACAGAGCTGGCTCTTTTTTCCCTAAACGACTAATGCTCCAAATCGCTGTCGCCCGAATCACTGGCCGGGGATCATTTTGAACTAATTCCCACAATAAAGGCAAACTTTTGTTATCTTTCATATTGGCCAAAGCGATGATGGCATTGCGTTGTAGCGGCTTTTTACCCCGCCACGAGCCGGCTAAATGACCAAACTGCTTTTGAAATTCTTTATTGGAAATCGTTAATAAAGGCCGTAATTTCGGATAGACCTCATCAGCTTTCGGCTCCATCTCTTCATGAAAATGAAAATCACGGCCTTGATTATAAGGACAGACCATTTGACAAATATCACAGCCGTAAATCACATTGCGAATTTTTTTGCGGTATTCTTCTGGCATGGTGCCTTTGGTTTGAGTTTGATAAGACAGACAGCGCTTCGCATTCATACTGCCATCTCCCAAAAGGGCCTTCGTGGGACAGGCCTTGATACAACGGGTACACTCGCCACAAGCAAAGACTCCCGGTTTATCCGGCTCAAAAACGAGATTGGTAACAATTTCGCCCAAATAAACAAATGAACCAAATTCTTCGGTGATCAAAAGCCCATTTCGTCCCACAAAGCCTAAGCCAGCTCGTTGGGCGACTGCCACATCCACAAACTCACCAGTATCCACTTGAGGGGCAAAGCGCCAGACTTCCCCTGCTGGTGGCTGTAAGCTCTCAATAAAAGTTACCAGCTGTTTCATCTTTTCTTGCAAAATATCATGATAATCGACACCCCACGAAGCGCGGGCAAACATACCGCGCTTCTCATCTTTGGGGATTTCTTCTCTAATTTGGGTCGGATAAGCTAAGGCAATGGCGATAATCGACTGAGGCTTTTCAAAGGTCAACTCTGGGTAAATGCGTTCGGGGATATTTTGATGTTCAAAACCAGAATTATGCCCCAGTGCTTTCTGACGTTCTAAAGGTTCCTGTAACTCATAAAAGGGTTCCGCTGTAGTAAAACCAATTTTATCAATCCCAATACGGCGGCTTTCCGCAATAATTTGAGCTTTTAAACTAGACATTGAGCCACTTCCTTTCCGGCTCATTCTATCAAGAATTGCCAAAATCCGCCACTGAAGACAGCAAAAGAGACTCCCGAAAAATTCGGGAGTCTCTCGTTATGACTTATTAAATTTGCGCCCAAACACTTTCCAAAATATTGGTTTGGTTGCGGTCTGGTCCTACAGAGAATGTAGAGATTCGCACACCGACTAATTCAGAAACCCGACGGACATAGTTCCGCGCATTTTCTGGTAAGTCGGCTAGCGTCTTGCAACCGGTGATATCTTCTGACCAGCCTGGCAGTTCTTCGTAGACTGGTTTGCAGCGGTTCAATTCCTTCAAGCTAGCAGGGTAATGGTAAATCAACTGGCCGTCTAATTCGTAAGCGGTACAGATTTTCACCGTTTCCAAGCCGCTTAAGACGTCAATGGAATTTAAAGACAAGTTGGTAATTCCGGAAACCCGTTTTGAGTGACGCATAACTACAGAGTCAAACCATCCCACCCGGCGTGGACGTCCCGTAGTTGTACCGTATTCGTGACCGACTTCCCGAATTTGATGACCGATTTCGTCATTTAATTCCGTTGGGAAAGGACCGTCTCCCACGCGAGAAGTATAGGCTTTGCAGACACCGACAACTTTATTAATCTTAGAAGGTCCCACTCCAGAGCCAATGGTAACTCCCCCAGCCACTGGGTTAGATGAAGTAACAAAAGGATAGGTCCCTTGGTCAATGTCTAACATCACACCTTGCGCGCCTTCAAACAAGACCCGTTTGCCCGCATCTAGTGCGTCATTTAAAATCACCGAAGTATCGGTAACATATTTGGCGATTTGTTGGCCGTATTCGTAGTATTCTTCAAAGATATCTTCAAAGGATAATGCTTCAGAATCAAACATCTTCACAAATTGACGATTTTTTTCTTCTAAGTTGATTTTCAAGCGTTCTTCAAAGATTTCTTTGTCCAAAAGATCCGCAATCCGAATGCCCACACGAGCTGCTTTGTCCATGTAAGCCGGGCCAATTCCTTTAATCGTAGTACCGATTTTATTGTCCCCTTTAGCATCTTCTTGCAATTGGTCCAATTTAATATGATAAGGCAAAATGACATGGGCCCGATCAGAAATTCGCAAATTATCGGTGCTCACTCCATGCTCTTTTAAATAAGCTAATTCTTGTACCAGTGATTTTGGATTGACTACTACGCCATTTCCGATCACACTGATTTTTTCTTTGTAAAAAATACCAGAAGGGATCAAATGCAATTTATACGTCACACCGTCAAATTTAATCGTGTGACCGGCATTGTCGCCACCTTGATACCGTGCGATGACTTCCGCATTCTCACTTAAAAAGTCTGTGATCTTGCCTTTTCCTTCATCGCCCCATTGTGTTCCAACAACTACTACAGAGGACATATCTCCACCTCATTCTTTTTATTAAATCCAGAACTATTGTAGCAGTTTAGCCAGTATTATTCAATGAATTATCGAATAATTGGATTTTAAATTCACAGTTTCACGGTAAAACACGAACATTATTTGTTTTGCGGAATTATTAAAAAAACTCGCCGATGGTCAGTCGGCGAGTAAGAGAGGAGAAAATGAAAAAGTGTTAGGGTTGTTTGTTGGTATGGGTATACTATACCCAGATTGTTTGAAGAAAATGTGACGAAAAAAACAAATATTGTTAACAAATAGAAAAAAGCAGCGACACCTTCAAATCGTCGCTGCAATCGATCACTTATTCATCTTCCCGATAAGATAGAGAAGAAAACTTATTGTATTCCTTAATGAACATCAATTCTACCGTGCCTCGAGCACCACTCCGGTTCTTTTCAATGATGACTTCAATGATATTTTCCCGGGAGCTGTCCACTGGTGCCTCATCAGGATCATCAGTATCTCGTTGGTAATAGTCGTCTCGATATAAGAAAGCTACGATATCCGCATCTTGTTCAATGGATCCAGATTCCCGAATGTCACTTAGGACAGGCCGTTTGTCTTGCCGCTGTTCTACTCCCCGGGAAAGCTGAGACAAAGCGATTACCGGCACTTTTAGTTCTTTGGCGATTTTTTTTAATTGGCGAGAAATTTCAGAAACTTCTTGTTGGCGATTTTCTCGGCCAGTTCCTTCAATCAACTGCAAGTAATCAATCATAATCAAGCCCAAATCTTTTTTCTCTTGAGCTAGCCGGCGACATTGCGCTCGAATTTCCGAAACCTTAATCCCGGGAGTATCGTTAATATAAATATCGGCCTTAGACAAGCTTCCCATGGCAATTACTAGATTACTCCATTCTTCATCGGTTAATTGACCGGTCTTTAAATGTCCCGCATCGATTAATCCTTCTGCACAAAGCATCCGTTTGACTAATGATTCTGCATCCATTTCCAAACTGAAAATGGCTACAGCTTGATCGGTTTTGGTGCCGATATTTTGGGCAATATTCAAGGCAAAGGCGGTTTTCCCCACTGCGGGACGAGCCGCTAAAATAATCAATTCCCCGGATTGTAACCCTGCTGTCATCTTATCTAAAGCCGGGTAACCCGTAGGAATGCCGGTGATGGTTTCATCGGTTTGAGCCAAGAGATCGATATTTTTAAACGTTGCTTGCAACACGTCTTCAATGGCTTGAAAACCACTGCTATTGCGGTTTTCCGCCACTTCCAAAATCTTGCGCTCAGCGTCTTCCACAATATTTGCCACGTCTTCATCTTGCTGAAAACCACTAGTAACAATATGATTGGCCGCTTGAATCAAACTGCGCAAAACTGACTTGTCATTGACAATTTTCGCATAAAAAGACAGGCTACCGGCATAAGGAGTCGCTTGGCTAAGTTCCACCAAATAACTGATGCCACCCACGTTTTCCAAAGCATTATTCCGCTCTAATTCTGCTTTTAACGTCACCACGTCAATGGCTTCTCCACGGTCAAATAAAGCCACCATCGCTGAAAAAATCAACTGATGCCGACGCTGATAAAAATCTTTTGCTTCTAAGACTTCCATCGCATTGTTGATCTCCTCGGGATCCAAGAACACAGAGCCTAGTACGGCTTGTTCTGCTTGAATATCCTGAGGGGGCATGCGATCTTGCCACATTTCATCCATGAACTTCCTCCTACTCGTTTCTCTATTCTACTTGAAATAGCAGACAAAAACAATTGAGACTGACCGCTGAAATCCGTAAGAATCGGTAAAGGGCCTTGCTGTTTTAACCAAGAAAAAGAGGACCTCAAGAAGAGGATCCTCAAAAAATTTTATCAATTACTCCGCTACCACATGAACATTTAAAACGGCGGTAACTTCACTGTGCAATTTGGCTGGAACCTTTGTATAACCCAGCGAGCGAATCGGATTGGGTAAATCCAATTTTCGTTTATCAATTTTTAATTTAAATTGCTTATTCAAGGCATCGGCAATTTGTTTTGAAGGAATCGAGCCAAACAAACGACCGTCTTCACCAGCTTTGGCTTTAATTTCTACTACTGTTTCTTCTTTTTCCAATTCTGCTTTCAGCGCCTTCGCTTCAGCAAGAATTTCTGCATCGTGTTTTGCTTGGGCTTTTTGTTGTCCCTCTAGTACTGAAATATTGCCTTTATTGGCTTCTTTTGCCAAGTTATTTTTTAAAAGGTAATTTTGCGCATAGCCTGTAGGAACTTCTTTAATTTGGCCTTTTTTTCCTTTGCCTTTTACGTCTTGTAAAAAAATCACTTTCATGATGTTTCCTCCTTTAAAACCTGCTGTATCTTATTATAAAGCATCTCTTGAACTTCGTGTAGTGTTTTATCCTTGATCTGAGTAGCCGCATTGGTAAAATGCCCACCGCCACCGAGCTCTTCCATAATCATTTGAACATTGACTTTCCCCGTACTCCGGGCGCTAATGGCTACCACTTCTTTACTGCGCCGGGTGATTACAAAGGAGGTTTCCACCCCATTCATAGATAACAAAGTATCAGCTGTTTTTGCCGTGGTCACATTGTCATAAAGGCGGTCTTCATCCCCTCTGACAATCACCATATCTGGAGTGATAAATTGACTTTTAGCTACTAGTTCACTGATTTCTAAGAAAGAAGTCAAATCAGAACTCAATAAATATTGAATCAAATCCGTATTGGCGCCATTGCGTTTTAAATAACTGGCAATGTCAAAAGTTCGCGGACTAGTCCGCACTACAAAATTCTTAGTATCCACAAAAATTCCCGCTAATAATAAGGTGGCGACAATCCGATCTAACTGTTTTGAACCACTTTCATATTGCAATAATTCCGCCACTAATTCCGATGCAGACGAAGCCGAAGATTCGATATAAGTTAATAAAGGTTTGGTAGGGAATTCTTCGCCTCGGCGATGATGATCAATAATCGCCACTTGCTCAAAACGATCATAAAGGGCTTGAGAGATGGACATGGAGGGTTTGTGATAGTCCACCATGACTAAAAGACTGTCTGGCTTGACCTTTTCCATAGCCTCCTCGATGGTAATCAATTTTCCTTCCATTTCCGGATGCTTATGAATCTCTTCAATACAGCGTTCCACATCGGGAATTAACTCTGCTTCATTGACCACCACATAACTTTGTTTCCCTTGAATATCCGCTAAACAAGAAACCCCAAAAGCAGAACCAATGGCATCCATATCCGGAAAACGATGGCCCATAATAAAAATTTCGTCTGACTGTTGGAATATCTTCTTTAAGGCCGTGTTCATCGCCCGAGAACGCACCCGGGTTCGTTTGGCCGTGCTAGTGGTAGTCCCCCCATAAAACTTCGGCTTGGCGTTTTCCAGCACATTTTTCAAAACCACTTGATCCCCTCCGCGAACAAGGGCGATATCTAGGTTATTTTGTGCGGTGTCACCGATTTTTTCTAAGGAATCGTCCCCGTAACAAATTCCCATGCTAATCGTCAAAGGGATATTTTGTTCAGCAGCAGCTTTACGCAAACGTTCTACAATGGAAAACTTGTCCACTTCCATCTTCATAATGTCTTCCAAACGAGCAGTAAAGAAGAAGCGCTCTGCATTCAGTCGCTTGTAATAAATCTGATATTCCTCACACCAGTCCGAGATAAACGTGGTAACAAAAGAATTCAAATAAGCAATTTCTTTGTCATCCATTTGATCAATGGCGTCATCGTAATTATCCACGGAAATAAAGCCAATCGCCACTTGCTGGACTTGTTGCCGGCGGATTGCTGTGTTTTCACTAGTGATATCCATTAAATACACAATCCGTTTATCAAAGTCAATTTGATAACGGAGGGTCTTATTCTGCCCCACCACTTGACCGCTAGTACTGTGTTTTTTAATGGCCGGTACCAGTTGTTCATGCCAGAGATTCGGTCCTACCTGTTCATGTAGATGCAGGGCTTGCTCATTCATCCAACTGATTGACAAGTTTTCATCGTACATATAAAGAGGAAAAGGCGCTTGTCGAGACAAGTATTCCGAATTTTTCTCTGCTAAATTAGCCGAACGAGTAATTCGTTCCACTTCCGTCATTTTAAATAACTTTTGTACTCTTCGATAAAGGAGATAAATTACCAGAGCACCTACCAAAAGTAAACCAACCATTAACCAACGCCAAGGAATCAATAAAACACAAAAGATCTGAATTACCGTAAGCAATACTAGAACTTTCGTGAATTGGTGCTTGTGCATCCTAACACTCCTCTCAAAAGCTATTCTCATTTTAAGCTGAGAGATAGCTGGAATCGTTTTTATAGGAATTTCTCAATGCAATTCACAAATACTGTTTCTATTTTAGCATAAGATGGGGATTTCAGCGATGAGTTACCCAATGATGAGAGTAGAGGACTACAAAAAATGTTTCACGTGAAACAAAAAACTCCTGACAATTTGTCAGGAGTTTTGAAATCACGACTTATTCTTCAGTTACGAAAGGTAGCAAGCCCATGATTCGTGCCCGTTTGATTGCAATCGTCAATTTACGTTGATTCTTGGAACCAGTACCAGTTACACGACGTGGCAAGATTTTTCCTCGTTCGCTGATGAAACGTTTTAACAACTCAGTATCTTTATAATCGATATATTCGATATGGTTTGCTGCAATATAGTCTACTTTACGACGTTTACGTCCGCCTCTACGTTGTTGTGCCATTTAAATTCCCTCCTATCAGTTTACCCATTATTAAAATGGTAGATCATCATCGGAAATGTCGATTGACGTGCCAGAATTGCTGAATGGATCAGCAGTATCACGGTCGAAATTCGGCATTCCATTGAATGGTTGAGAAGATTGATTTTGATTGTCAAAGGAGTTGCTACCAGAAGGCTGTCCACTATTGCCACCAAAGTTACTTTGGTTACTACCATAGTTGCTTCCACCAGTTTGTTGGCGTTTTTCAGAAGCAGACCGAGATTCCAATAATTGGAAGTTGTCTGCTACCACTTCAGTAACATAAACTCGTTGACCTTGCTGATTTTCATAATTCCGTGTTTGGATGCGTCCCGTAACTCCTAGTAACGTGCCTTTGTGGGCATAGTTCGCTAGTGTTTCTGCAGATTTTCGCCAAATCACACAGTTAATAAAATCAGCTTCCCGATCCCCTGTTTGGTTGGTAAAATTACGGTTTACAGCCAAGGTAAACGTGGCCACAGCTGTTCCATTACCGGTATAACGCAAATCGGGATCTTTGGTCAAACGACCGACTAATACGACATTGTTAATCAAAAGAATTCACTCCTCTCCACATTTTCGAATGTTTCACGTGAAACAATCAGTTGTTTAAGCTTCTTCTTTTACAATCATGTGACGCAAGATATCGCCATTGATTTTAGCCAAACGGTCAAATTCATTGATCGCTGCGCCTGTTGATGGAGAAGTAACTTTAACGATGTGGTAGATACCTTCACGGAATCCGTTCATTTCATACGCTAAGCGGCGTTTTTCCCAATCTTTTGATTCAACAACTTCAGCGCCGTTGTCTTTCAAGATTGTATCGAAACGTTCGATCAAAGCAGATTTTGCTTCTTCATCAATGTTTGGACGAATGATGTACATGATTTCATACTTCGTGTTTTCCATTGATTTTCACCTCCCTATGGTCTTTGGCCCTCGGTTTTCCCAAGAGCAGAGAGAGCATCTAATAAAATTCTTATAAGAGTACTCACAAAGTAAAATTATACAGGAATACTACGTAAAAAGCAAGTCTTTTCTGATGAAATAACTTCTTCTCCATAAGCAAATACGTCCATTTGTTTAAAAACTCACTGCTATTTAAAAATTTCTCGAAAAAACCGATTTATAGTTTGGCATAGCTACAGTTTCCGGCTCTTAGGCCGCGGCGAATTGGGCGGACTGAGCCGATGAAGTCAATTCCCAGCGATAGCTCATTATTATCTTTTGAATTACGGTAGGGGGGTATTTTTAATGCAGTAGCTCATACCATAATGCTACCTAATCTAGGCATACACTATATAGTAAAAGGGACTGGTGAAGTGATCTGACTCTTTGCATAATTGTATGGTTAAGCCGATATCTCATTTTCTAACGTAATCTACTTTTAAAACGAGTTTCTAGCACTACATCTTGAAGTAGGGCGGCAATCGCCTATTTAAAGAGTTATCCACAGTGGATAAGTATTTAAGCATAACTTTCCTTTTCGATTTCCTCGTTATTCCCAGTGGATAACTCTGTTTTCTCATCAAAGACAGTGGGGAGAAAACAGACATCTAAGTTTTGCAGGATACAAAAGAACCACCACCTTTAAAAGGCAGTGGTTCATAAGTTAACTCTTTCTTTTACTCTTCACTAGATGTATCTGTTGCCTCAGTAGTTTCTGTTTCATCAACTTCTTCAGCATCTTCTGGCTCAATTACAGCCATGGTTACTACTTTGGCCTCATCTTCCATTCTCATTAAACGCACTCCGAGAGTTGCCCGGCCGGTTTGAGAAACACCGTCTACGTTAAAGCGGATGATGACTCCTTTATCGGTAATAACCATAATGTCTTCATCCCCATTAACGGTGGTTAAACCAGCTAATGGACCATTTTTCGCTGTAATATTAGCGGTCTTAATCCCTTTACCACCACGGCCTTTAATTGGGTATTCTGTGCCGGCTGTGCGTTTGCCATAACCGTTTTCGGTGATAACTAAGACTTCTTTGTCATCGGTAAGAGTGGCAACACCCACTACATAGTCATCTTCTCGCAGACGAATTCCTCGCACACCAGCAGCAGTTCGGCCCATATCGCGCACGGCTTCTTCTTTAAAGGTTACCGAATAGCCGGTATGAGTACCGATAATAATGGTGGAGTCTCCAGCAGTTTCTAGCACGCTGACCAATTCATCCCCGTCTTTTAAGCCAATGGCGATTAAACCATTGCTGCGGATATTGGCGAAAGCTTCCACAGAAGTCCGCTTCACCACACCTAAACGAGTCGTAAAGAAGAGGTAACGTCCAGATTCTGGGCCACCGTTTACGGCAATGATGGTTTGAATGTTTTCAGTCGAGTCGATTCCTAAGAGGTTAATCACTGGAATCCCCTTGGCAGCACGACCGTATTCTGGAATTTCATAACCTTTTGCTTTGTAAACTTTCCCCATATTGGTAAAGAAGAGGAGAGTGTCATGGGTAGAACAAGAGACTAAAGTCTTCACGAAGTCTTCATCGTGAACCCCCATACCTTGGACCCCACGACCACCACGGCGTTGGGCTCTAAACTCACTGTTAGAAACCCGTTTGATATAGCCGTTATTGGTCAATGTAATAACCACTTCGTCTTCTTCAATCAAGTCTTCATCTTCTAAACTTAAGACTTCGCCTACTAATAATTCCGTGCGACGATCGTCCCCAAAGCGAGCGGCGATGTCTTTTAATTCCGTTAAGATGATTTCTAGCACTCGTTCTGGACGAGCCAAAATATCAATTAAATCTTGAATTAATTTCAATAAATCTTGGTATTCTGCTTCGATTTTGCCTCGTTCCAAACCGGTTAAACGGCGCAAACGCATATCCAAAATTGCTTGGGCTTGGCGATCGGAGAGCTTGAAGCGTTCCATCATGGTGGTTTTCGCTTCATCATCCGTATTGGAGCCCCGGATAATGGCGATAATTTCATCAATATGATCTAAAGCAATCCGTAAGCCTTCTAAAATATGAGCCCGAGCTTCGGCTTTTTCCTTGTCAAAACGCGTCCGTCGAGTCACGACTTCTTGTTGGTGTTCAATGTAATTGGCCAAGATTTCTTTTAAGCTTAAAATCTTTGGCACACCTTTTTCAATGGCCAACATATTGAAACCAAAGGAAGATTGCAAGGCCGTCATCTTGTACAAATTGTTTAAGATGACTGAAGCACTCACATCCCGACGCACGTCAATGACAATCCGCATACCTTCTCGGGAAGATTCATCCCGTAAATCGGTAATTCCTTCAATCCGCTTGTCCCGGTGCAATTCGGAAATCCGTTCGATTAATTTGGCTTTATTGACCATGTATGGCAATTCCGTAACCAAAATCCGTTCTTTTCCATTAGGCATTTCCGTGATTTCCACTTTAGCCCGCACGGTAATGGAGCCTTTTCCGGTTTCATAAGCTCGGCGAATGCCCGATTTGCCCATGACCAAACCACCCGTTGGAAAATCTGGGCCCGGTAAGACTTCCATCAATTCATTAGTCGTCACATCCGGTTTTTCCATCATCAATTCAATAGCTGCGGTAACTTCCCGCAAATTGTGAGGAGGAATATTGGTAGCCATCCCCACGGCAATCCCGGTAGTTCCGTTGACTAATAAGTTAGGGAAGCGAGCAGGCAAGACTTCTGGTTCTCGTTCGGTATCGTCATAGTTGCTGACGAAATCCACGGTATTTTTATTAATATCCCGTAGCATTTCCAAAGCCAGTTTACTCATACGAGCTTCCGTGTACCGCATAGCCGCGGCACCGTCACCATCCACGGAACCAAAGTTACCGTGGCCATCTACTAGCATGTAACGATAACTAAAAGGCTGTGCCATACGCACCATAGATTCGTATATGGCGCTGTCGCCGTGGGGGTGATATTTACCCATAACATCCCCAACAATCCGGGCTGACTTCTTATGGGGCTTATCTGGGGTAACCCCTAGTTCACTCATGCCGTATAAAATCCGACGATGCACTGGTTTCAAGCCATCTCTCACATCTGGCAAAGCCCGAGCGACGATAACGCTCATGGCATAGTCGATAAAGGAGGTCTTCATTTCACTGGTAAGGTTGACCTCTTGAATGTTCTCTTTTTGATCTTCCACCGTTTCTCCTCCTAAATATCC
The DNA here is from genome assembly GCF_040925905.1 of Enterococcus sp. 2201sp1_2201st1_C11_2201SCRN_220225. NCBI lineage: Bacteria > Bacillati > Bacillota > Bacilli > Lactobacillales > Enterococcaceae > Enterococcus > Enterococcus sp. 2201sp1_2201st1_C11_2201SCRN_220225. The sequence goes on along the minus strand of NZ_JBCOJC010000003.1, from coordinate 28,284 downwards.
AAATTCTTCACGTAATGGGCATTTTCTTCAATGAATGCTCGCCGCGGTTCTACACGATCTCCCATAAGCATCTCAAAGATTTGATCCGCTTCGGCTGCATCATCTACGGAAACTTGGAGCATTAAACGATTTTCTGGGTCCATCGTGGTTTCCCATAGTTGATGGTCATCCATTTCCCCAAGACCTTTGTATCGTTGAACTGTAGCCTTAGGGGTAGCAGGAAGGGCATTGATGGTAGCTTGTAGCCGTTCTTCTGCATCTTTTCCTGGTTGCACATAGGTAATGTTTTTCCCTTGTTTCACCCCGTACAATGGCGGCTGAGCGATGTAAACATAACCTGCTTCCACAATGGGACGCATATGGCGATAGAACAACGTCAAAAGTAAAGTCCGAATATGAGCGCCATCCACATCCGCATCGGTCATGATAACCAATTTGTGGTAACGAGCTTTGGAGACATCGAAATCCCCGCCAAATCCGGTCCCCATAGCAGTAAATAGGGAACGAATTTCTTCGTTGGCTAAGATTTTATCCATGCTGGCTTTTTCTACATTTAAGATTTTCCCCCGGATTGGCAAAATCGCTTGAAATTCCCGATTGCGCCCTTGTTTAGCAGAACCGCCGGCAGAATCTCCTTCCACGATGAATAATTCGCATTTTTCCGGATCATTGGAAGAACAGTCTGCCAATTTTCCGGGCAAGTTGCTGATTTCCAAGGTTCCTTTACGGCGAGTCATTTCTCGAGCCCGTTTGGCAGCCATGCGGGCTTTTGAAGCTACAATCCCTTTTTCAATGATTTGCCGGCCTACATTAGGTGTTTCCATCAAGAACTTCATGAAATGCTCAGAGAACAAGCGATCCACAACTGTCCGCACTTCAGAATTACCTAGTTTGGTCTTCGTTTGACCTTCAAACTGAGGATCTGGATGCTTAATGGAAATCACTGCTGTCAATCCTTCCCGTACATCTTCTCCGGAAAGATTTTCATCATTGTCTTTCATCAGCTTTTGTTTTCGGGCATAATCATTAATCACCCGAGTCAATGCGGTTTTAAAGCCAGATTCATGGGTTCCGCCTTCATAAGTATGGATGTTGTTGGCAAAACTCAAAATATTGGTGTGGTAGCTGTTGGTGTATTGCATGGAGACTTCCACAGCAATGTCTTGTTGCTCATCTTCTAAATAAATTGGTTCTGGATAAAGGACAGCTTTCCCTTTATTCAAGTGTTCCACATAGCTCTTGATGCCACCTTCAAAGTGGTATTCTCGCAAGACTGGTTCTTCTGGGCGCAAATCTTCAATGGAAATCCGCAACCCGCGATTTAAGAAGGCCAATTCCCGCACGCGAGTAGCCAATTTTTCAAAGTTGAAGATTACAGTTTCCGTGAAAATTTCTGGATCGGGAACAAAGTGAACTGCAGTTCCGTGTTCTTTTGTTTCTCCAATGACTTTCAAATCATCTACTACGGCTCCCCGACGAAATTCTTGGAAATAAATCTTGCCTTCTTTAAAGACTTTTACATCTAAGCTCGTGGAGAGGGCATTAACAACTGACGCGCCCACCCCGTGGAGACCACCAGAGACTTTGTATCCGCCACCGCCGAATTTCCCGCCGGCGTGAAGTACAGTAAAGACGGTTTCTACAGCAGGACGACCGGTTTTGGCTTGAATCCCCACAGGAATTCCCCGACCGTTATCTTTTACGGTGATACTGTCATCTTTTTCCACGATAACTTCAATTTTGCTAGCAAAACCAGCTAAGGCTTCATCAATAGAATTGTCTACAATTTCCCAAACTAAGTGGTGTAACCCTTCGCCACTAGTAGAACCAATATACATCCCCGGGCGCTTTCTAACAGCTTCCAAACCTTCCAAAACTTGAATTTGGCTGGCGTCATAGGACTTGGCCCGTTCTTGTAAGTTATTTTCCTCTTCTGACATTCATGTTGCTCCTTTCACTACTTCCCACAAGGTGATTGCCACCTCTATGTAAATCCTTGGTTAAGGCTCTTTTTGTAAAGCACCTTGGTTCACGTAATAAATCTCCGGGGTTACCGTCATTTTATTTTTTACATGTTCCAAAGTGGTGGTGGTTAAGAAGGTCTGTACTTTGCCTTCAATGGTCTCTAGCAAATGCAGCTGGCGAGAATCATCCAATTCGCTCATCACATCGTCTAATAAGAGAATCGGGTATTCTCCCGTTTCTTCTTTCATCAGATCAATTTCAGCCAGCTTGACGCTTAATGCAGTGGTGCGCTGTTGTCCTTGGGAGCCATAAGTCTGTACATCCCGACCATTAATGGCAAAAGACAAATCATCGCGATGGGGACCCACTTGAGTACTCAAACGAAACTGCTCTTTTTCTCGCACTTTACTCAAGGCTTCCGAAAACTTTTCGGCAATGACTTCTAGCGTAGCATCCTCTTCAAAATCCACGGAAGAGTTGTAGGCTAGTGTCAATGTTTCTTTGCCTTGGCTAATCTTTTGATGTAAATTGTTAGCCCAATGCTCTAGCCGTTTCACAAACCCCTTGCGAGCTAAGAGCACTTTGCTGCCAAATTCAATCAGCTGCTCATCTAATACCCCAAGGTAAAGCGCGTCACTTTTTTTGGTAGCACTTTGCTTTAAATACTGATTTCGCTGCTTTAAAATTCGCTGGTATTGGACGAGATTGTACAAATAAATCGGATCAATTTGACCAATTTCCATATCCAAAAACTTCCGCCGTACTTGTGGAGAGCCTTTCACCAACGAAAGGTCTTCCGGGGCAAACAAAATCACATTCATCTGACCCACATAACTGGAAAGTTTTTGTTGTTCAATATGATTCACCTTGGTTTTACGACCTTTTTTCGTCAACGTGATCTCTAAAGGTAAGACTCCGCTATGTTTTTCCAAAGTTCCCGCAAGATAGCTCTCTTTTTGATCCCAAGCAATCAACTCTTGCTCATTACTAGTACGATGGCTGCGGGTCATTGCTAACACATAGATGCTTTCCAATAGATTGGTCTTACCTTGGGCATTTTCTCCGAGAAAAATCGTGATATTTCCCTCAAAATCCAAATTTAGCTCTTGATAATTGCGGAAATTGCGCAGTTGCAACTTATTCAGGCGCATCGTCTGGTTCCTTATCCATAAAAAAAGTCCCCGCCTCTGGTATTTCCACCATCATGCCAGGGTACAGCTTGCGGCCACGACGGTCATCTGGCTCACCATCGATCAAAACAGTATTTTCGGCTAAATACCACTTAGCAGCCCCACCACTGGAGATCACATTGACCTCTTTTAGGACTTGCCCCAGGGTCATATACTCAGAACCTTGCCGCAAATAGATCTTTTCTTTCATTTTCAGCCCTCATTTCACCCGTAAACAGATAGTATTATTATACCTTTTATTTAAGGATAATACAAATTTATCTTGTTCTTTTTCCCTCTCAGCAGAGTTAGCTATTTTCGATAAAAGATAAGCCAAAAAGAAAAAACCCCTCAAAAACGATTTTAGAGGGGTTTTTTAAGGAATTACATTTTATGAAAGTGTGACAGTTGTTTTTCAACATTTCATGAAAAACAAGATAAATCATAACAGTTACTCAGTCAAAAAGGCGTAAGAGCCCTTTTGACTGAGAACTGAGCTATTGCTTTTAATTCGTGCGCACTGGCGTAATTAATTGAATAAAGTCTCCTTGACCTTCTGTTGGTTCCAAGGTGAACGGCCGCACTGGAGAAATAAATTTCACCGTGATACTCATATCACCAAAAGCCCGCAAAGCAGCTTTCATATAATCTGGATTAAAGGAGATTTCCAAAGGATCGCCACTGACTTTTTCATAGTTTAAAGCTTCTTCCACTTTCCCGACTTCCGGTGAATTCCCATACAAGATGACATTTTCATCAGAAATCGACAGGCGTACGATATTGTTTCGGCCTTCATGGGACAAAAGAGAAGCCCGTTCAATAGCAGCTAAGAAAGCTGGCACGTTGAATTCAATTTCGGTATTGAAAGAATTGGGAATTAACCGATTGGTATCAGGGTAGTTTCCTTCCAATAAGCGGGAGTAGAACAACATATTCTTGGTTTTAAAGAGTACTTGGTTTTCCATAATGCTAATTTCCACATCTTCTTCTTTATCAGAAAGAGAGCGGGAAAGTTCCACTAAGCTCTTACCGGGAATTACGATATTGAATTCCCCAGCTTGTTCCATTGGTAAAATGCGTTGACTTAAACGATGAGAGTCTGTGGCCACGGCTAATAATTTTTGTTTTTCCAAGACAAAGTGAACCCCAGTTAAAATGGGGCGGCTTTCATGTTGGGAAACAGCAAAGACGGTTTCACCGATTAATTGATTCAATAATTCTACAGAAATGGTCATTTCATTGGTATGTTCAACAATCGGCAAGTGTGGATAATTATCCGCATCTAAGCCATTTACAATAAAGTTCGCTTTTCCTGACGTAATGGAAACTTGATTATTCTCCATCACTTCTAAGGTAAAGGTATCTTCTGGTAACTTACGGACGATTTCTGAAAAGAAGCGGGCTTGTAAAACAATGGCTCCAGTAGATTCGATTTGCATTTGGGCTTTTTCATTCTCTTTGTCCAAAATGGTTTCAATGGAAATGTCTGCATTGCTACCAGTCATCACAAGTCCAGCTTCTTTTAACTCAATTTTGACCCCAGTTAAAATGGGGATGGTCGTTTTGCTTGAGATGGCCCGTTGGACAGTAGCTAGTTCTTGAATAAAGATTGAACGGTTCAAGGTTACTTTCATGTTGGGGAAACACTCCTTTTTATTCTTAATGATTTAAGGGAAATAAGTACTAGAGGTCGTAGGCTCTGTGAGAACAGTGGATAAGTCGAAAAGAGCCTTGTAACATCAAGGTTATCCACTGTGGATAATTTGTGGATAAAAATAAGAATTTCCTTTTATTTATCCACACTTAGTTGAAGAGCAAATTTTTAATCTCATTAACTTCGTTTTGAATAATGGCATCTTTTTCCAGCAGTTGCTGAATTTTTTCATGGGCGTGAATAACCGTAGTGTGGTCTTTACCGCCAAAATCTGCGCCGATTTTCGGTAAGGAATTGTCCGTTAACTCCCGGGACAGATACATGGCAATTTGCCGAGGCACCACGATGTTTTTCACTCGTTTTTTACCTTTTAAATCCTTCAAAGAAATATGGTAATACTTCGCTACTTCTTCTTGGATTTGCAAAATGGAAAGTTGGGTGGCACCACCATTGCTCTTTAACGCTTTTAAAGATTCGGCAGCAAGGCTGGTGGTAATATCCGCGTTATTCATAGTAGCAAAGGCTTGTACCCGAACTAAAGCACCTTCTAATTCCCGGATATTGGAATCAATTTGGCCAGCGATATAGCTTAAAGTATCGTCAGGAATTTCCAAACGTTCGGCTTCAGCTTTTTTGCGCAAAATGGCAATTCGGGTTTCTAAATCTGGAGGTGTAATGTCCACGGATAAGCCCCAGGCAAAGCGAGAAACCAGACGTTCTGGTAAAGTCGGGATTTCACTAGGCAGACGATCACTCGTTAACACAATCTGCTTGTTGTTTTTGTAGAGTTCTTCAAAGGTGTAGAAGAATTCATTTTGAGTTTCCACTTTGTTTTCCAAAAACTGGATATCGTCTACTAATAATAAGTCCACACTGCGGTATTCTTTTCGAAACTCATCCATTTTATTGTTTTGAATAGAGGAAATAAAGTCATTGGTAAAGTTTTCGCTGCTGACATATTTGATTTTGGCTAAGGGATTGTTTTGTAATAATTGATGACCAATGGCGTGCATCAAGTGAGTTTTCCCTAAACCAACGCCTCCATAAAAGAAGAGGGGATTATAAATCGATCCCGGTTCTTCAGCCACGACTAAAGCGGCCGCATGGGCCATCTGGTTTCCTTTCCCAATCACAAAAGTATCAAAGGTGTACTTTTGATTTAAGACTGAGTTATTCGGATCAGGTTTAGGTGCTGGGGGTGTCGCTTTTTTGGGTGGGACTTCTTGTCCTTCAAATTCATCAGGCACTACAAATTCCGGGATAATCTCTTGGTCGAAAAGACGAAAACTATTTTCGACAAACTTTCCGGCAATGTGTTTGTTCCAGTAATGAATATGGTAAGGAGTGGGAACTTCGATTAATAAGTGATCATTTTCTAAAGAAATTGGTTTACTAGGCTTGACCCAGGTTTCATAGCTTAATTCACTTAGCACATTTTTTAAACTATCTAGCATCAAAGGCCAGATGGTTTCAATAGATTGCATAGCTGTCCTCCTCGCAGGCAAATAGACTTAGGATAAAACGAGGAAAGGGGGTTTTTACCAACAAAAACCCACAAGCCACCCATGATGATTTGCCTGTGACAATCAAAATAAGAGGCTCGAGTTCCATAACCTTTTTTTAAATGTACCCCTAATTTATCACGTTCGCCAAAAGTTTTCCACAGATTACGTTAAAAAAAGCAGAGCAAATTAATGAGAGATAAAAATATCCACAACTGGGGATAATCTAAAAAGAAAGAAATCACAGGGTGAAAAAAAGTTATCCACTGCTTGTTAAAAAGTGTGGAAAAAAATGAATAATAAAAAAATTATCCACAGCTATAGGTGAAAAAGACAGGCCGTTTTAACAAGGTTTTATGTGCTTTTCCACAATGAAAAAGCGACTTGTGGAAAAGTTTTTCAACCTGTGGGTATTTGGGGAAAAGCGGGAAAAAAGTTGTGAAGAAAAAAATTAGCACAAAAAGATATCCACAAGCGTTCACAACGAAAAATTTGTATTGGGGATAACTTTTTTTCTAGGAG
>NZ_JBCOJC010000003.1:0-21322 GCF_040925905.1 Enterococcus sp. 2201sp1_2201st1_C11_2201SCRN_220225 | reverse complement strand
GTCTGAAGTAAAAGAAGAATCGACTCTTATGGAGGTGGACAATAATGAAAAGAACTTACCAACCAAACAAACGTAAACGCCAAAAAGTTCACGGTTTCCGTAAACGTATGAGCACAAAAAATGGTCGTCGTGTGATTGCAGCACGTCGTCGTAAAGGACGTAAAGTCTTAGCTGCTTAAGCCACTGAAGCCCAGTGGTTTTTTCTTTTGGCAAAAATGGGGGCCCATCTTTTAGACGGGCCCCTATTTTTTATCGAACCATAAATAAAAATTCCGTATTATCAGGTCTATGTTTGGCTTCACGGACCAGCTCTTTTTAAAATTGACTCCTGATAAAGAGCAGCAGGGTCGGTTTCGCCTTTCTTACCTATTTTATTTGGGAAAAATTTCTAGAGCTAAAGGAAGGCACTTGTTCTAAAGCAGCCAACTAGTTTTTTACATTTAACAGATGAAGTTTGCTGTCATATTATGGTATGATTGGAAAGTGAGTAAACGATTTTAAAAGAAATGAAGGATCTGTCATGCGAAAGGCCTATCGTGTTAAAACTGAAGAAGATTTTCAACGGGTTTTTCATAAAGGAGAATCCTGTGCGAACCGCAAATTTGTGGTTTACCGGTTGGATAAGCCGGGACAAGCTCATTTTCGGGTGGGACTGTCTGTAGGTAAAAAGGTAGGCAATGCAGTAATGCGTAATCGGGTAAAACGGCTGCTTCGGGCTAGTTTGCAAGAATTAGCGCCCTCCATTGAGCCTGAACTGGATTTTATTATCATTGCTAGACCGGCCGTTGCCACTTGTGATAGCAAGGAAGTCATGCAAAACCTCCAACATGTCTTAAAACTCGCAAAAATAATTTAATTTCATTTGGTAAAGGGGAATTCGTCCATTGAAAAACAAAAAACGTATTATCTTACTGGCGGGGATGTTGGCTTTGGTCTTTGTCTTGTCCGCCTGTGGTCGCGGTGAGGTTACAGCTCAAAGTGACGGCTTTTGGGATCGTTACATCGTCTATAACTTTGCTCAAGCCATTAAAGCTTTATCCTTTGGCAATGCTGGAGTAGGGATTATCCTATTTACATTAATTATTCGGATTATTCTCTTGCCATTGATGCACTTCCAAACGAAAAGTATGCGCAAGACCCAAGATTTGCAACCCCAATTAAAAGAATTGCAACAAAAATACTCTTCCCGAGATCCAGAAACGCAACAAAAACTGCGGGATGAACAACAACGACTGTATGCCGAAAATGGTGTCAACCCCTATGTCGGGTGTTTGCCAATGTTGGTACAAATGCCAATTTTGATGGCCTTGTGGCAGTCCATTCAACGGACACCAGATTTAACCCAAGGAAAATTCTTGTGGTTAGAACTAGGTCAGCGTGATCCTTACTTTATCTTGCCAATTTTGGCGGCAATCTTTACGTTCTTAAGTACTTACTTATCCAGCATGAGCCAATTGGAAGCTAACCCAACTACGAAAATTATGAATTTCGCTATGCCATTGATGATTTTGTTAATGGGTATCAATTTGGCCAGTGGTTTGTCCTTATACTGGGTGGTTTCCAACGCCTTCCAAGTAGTTCAAACCCTGTTAATTAACAATCCCTTTAAGATTCGCCGGGAAAGAGAAGAACTAGCACGACTGCAACGAGAAAAAGAACGCAACTTGCAAAAAGCTTTAAATCCTAAGAAAAAACGTAACAAAAAGCGCTAAACGCTTTTTAGAAAAACTGCTGTCTTTTAGATGGTGGTTTTTCTATACTATAAATATGGAAATAAGGAGGTATGCAAAAGATGCCAATTTATGAAGGAAGCACGGTAGAAGAAGCAATTCAAAAAGGACTTTCTGCCCTTGGAGTCACCAAAGAAGAAGCGGTGATTCAGGTTGTGGAAGAAGCCAAAAAAGGTTTTTTAGGCATGGGGAAAAAGAACGCTCAAGTTTCTGTAGAGCCTTCTGTTACGGAAGAAATTAATGAAGCGGTGACAGAAACGGTAGCAGAAGTAATTGAAGAAAAACCAGTGGTGGAAGTTGAAGTGGTTGAAGCAGAAGAAATTCCGGCAGAAGTCTCAGAGCCTAGCCTTCAACAAGTTTTATCTGAATTAGATGATGAAGCAGCTTTGACTCAGTTGGCCGTTTATTTGACGAACATCACCAAAGAATTACAAGCACCGGCTCTTGTAAAAATTGAGCGGCAAGAAAATGTAATCGTCTTCCAACTGGATACGCAAAAACAAGGAATTCTAATCGGGAAGCATGGCAAGATGTTAAATGCCCTGCAATACTTGGCGCAAGTCTTTATCCATCGAGTAGCCAAAAATAAATTATCGGTAGTGGTCAACGTAGGAGACTATCGCCAAAAACGCCAAGCGATTTTAGAACGATTGGCAGCCCGCACAGCAGAAAAAGTCAAACGTACAGGACAGCCCGTTTTCTTAGAACCGATGCCTGCATTTGAACGAAAACAAATTCATTCCGCTTTGAGTAATGATGAAGCAATCAAAACTCATTCTGAAGGGGACGAACCTTACCGCTATTTAGTAGTGGAACCAGTACGGAAATACTAAGTAAAAAGGAAGTCGCAAATAAGATTGCAACTTCCTTTTTTTGTAGGTTTTTGTAAAAAAATGATTGAGAAAGGGACCTCGATGTCGGGATTCTGCTTGCAGGAAAGCCCGTGGATTCGGACTTTTTGGGGCGGTTTCCTTTGAGAATCTGATTGACATCGCTGAAAAATCCAAGTATAGTCTAGTAGAAATCATTCTTATCAAAGAAACTCCCTCAAGGATTCTTCTTTGATCGGAAAACCTCTGTTGCCAGCCATACAACGGGGGTTTTTTGTTGCCTAAGGTCTAGAGATGAGTTAGCCACCAATAGTCGATTGGATAAATTGCACCACAGTCCCATAAGCGAAAATCCGGGAATAACAATGGCCTTCTTTTTCGTGATACTCATGGTCAAAATGACAGTTAATCACCGCGTCGGCACCATAGCCAGCAGCTTTTTCTTGCAAGTGAATTTTGGCTTCATTCATGGCTTGATCCACATCGACTGTTTCATCAAATAAGTCCAGATCAAATTTTTCTGCTACATAGATTACGTCTCGTACTACATAACTCCGATTGATATTGCCGGTGGAGAGGATAATTTCTTTCATGCGACGGTCGGCTTCTTTTTTTTCATCGTACTGCTCATCAAAACGTTTCATAACTATCACTCCTTTATTGATCTTAGTTTAATTTTACCGGTTTGAGCTTCTTTAAGTAAAGCTAAAGGGTCCCAAAGAAGAACCAGACAGACTTGCACCTAGGTGTGAATTGTGCTAAATTAATGAAGAATTTAACAGCGACTAGCAGTCAAAGTGCAGAGTCCAAACGATTTCCAAACTCCTTTAGGGGGGATTTTCGGCGATGGTTGGACAGAGGCACTTTTTTTATTGGATTTTTTTAGAAAAGGAGCAAGTTTCATGGGGGAAATTACACAAGAATTTGATACGATTGCCGCTATATCCACACCACCTGGCGAAGGAGCCATTTCCATTGTGCGTCTTAGTGGCGAGGATGCGGTGAAAATTGCCGCGACCCTTTACCAAATGGGGCAAAAATCACTGGAAAAAGTAGCCAGTCACACGATTCACTACGGTCATATTGTAGACCCGGAAAAAAACAAGGCCATTGATGAGGTTATGGTGACAGTGCTCAAGGCACCAAAGACGTTTACCAGAGAAGATATTGTGGAAATCAATTGCCACGGGGGCATGGTGGTCACCAATCAAATCTTACAACTAGTTTTGCGCCAAGGAGCAAGATTGGCAGAACCGGGAGAATTTACTAAGCGGGCCTTTTTAAATGGTCGCATGGATTTGTCCCAAGCAGAAGCGGTGATGGATTTGATTCGTGCGAAGACGGATAAGGCTATGGATATGGCACTAAATCAATTAGATGGGAACTTATCCCATTTGATTCGCAACTTGCGCCAAGAAATTTTGAATACATTAGCCCAGGTAGAAGTGAATATCGACTACCCGGAATATGATGATGTGGAAGAATTGACTACCAAATTATTGTTGGAAAAAGCTCAGGAAGTTCAAGGCAAAATCGATGAACTGCTCCGCCAAGCCCAACAAGGGAAAATTTTGCGAGAAGGCTTAAGTACTGCAATTATCGGGCGACCAAATGTAGGCAAGTCCAGCTTATTGAATTATCTATTAGATGAAGAAAAAGCGATTGTCACAGAAATTGCCGGAACAACGCGGGATGTCATTGAAGAGTATGTCAATGTGCGAGGCGTCCCTTTGAAATTAGTGGACACAGCAGGCATTCGAGAAACAGAAGACATCGTGGAAAAAATCGGGGTGGAACGGAGTAAGAAAGCTTTGAATGAAGCGGACTTAATCTTATTGGTGTTAAATCAAAGTGAAGCCTTAACAGAAGCAGATCGCCAGTTATTAGCATTAACCAAAGACCACAAGCGCATCATCTTATTAAATAAAACCGACTTACCTAAAGCATTAAATGAAGCTGAGTTAGCCGATTTAAAAGGCAACAGTGAAATTTTTTCAGTTTCAGTTTTGGAAAAAGAAGGCTTAGATCAACTAGAAGCAGCCATTGCCAATTTATTTTTTGCCGGTGGTACGGGAGAAAAAGACGCTTCTTACGTATCTAACTCCCGCCATATCGCATTGTTAGACAAAGCTTCCCAATCTTTAGGTGAAGTGGTGACAGGCATTGATGCCGGGATGCCGGTGGATTTGGTGCAAATTGACATGACCCGTTGTTGGGATTATCTAGGAGAAATCCTTGGAGACAGTGTGCAAGATGAATTGATTACGGAATTGTTCAGCCAATTCTGTCTAGGAAAATAAAGGAGCGGAACAAATGGAATACCAAGCAGATTCATATGATGTCATCGTGGTGGGAGCAGGCCATGCCGGTTCCGAAGCAGCCTTAGCCAATGCTCGTATGGGCAATAAAACCTTGTTGTTGACGATTAATTTGGACATGGTAGCTTTTATGCCTTGTAATCCTTCCGTGGGAGGACCCGCGAAAGGCGTCGTTGTGCGAGAAATTGATGCCTTGGGCGGTGAAATGGCCAAAAACATCGACAAGACTTATATTCAAATGCGGATGCTAAATACTGGGAAAGGTCCGGCTGTACGAGCATTGCGGGCTCAAGCAGATAAGAAAAACTATGCTCTAGCCATGAAGCAAACCATTGAAAAAGAACCAAATTTGACTTTACGACAAGGCTTAGTGGAAAAATTAATCGTAGAAGAGGGCATCTGTAAAGGTGTGGTTACCAATACAGGGGCTCGCTATAGCGCAAAAGCCGTGGTGATTACAGCGGGAACAGCCCTGCGAGGGGAAATCATCATTGGGGAATTGAAGTATTCTTCTGGTCCCAATAATTCCCAACCTTCAGTGGGCTTAGCCAATAATTTAAAAGAATTAGGCCTAGAAATCGCCCGTTTTAAAACCGGTACGCCACCTCGGGTTAAATCTTCCACCATTGACTATACGGTAACGGAGATTCAACCAGGAGACGAAATACCGAATCACTTTAGCTACAGCACGCCAGATTCTGCTTACAGAACGGACCAAGAACCTTGCTGGTTGACTTACACGAATCCTAGTACTCATGAAATTATTCAAAAAAATCTTCACCGGGCACCGATGTTTACCGGAATTGTGGAAGGAGTGGGGGCGCGGTATTGCCCTTCCATTGAAGACAAAATCGTGCGCTTTGCTGATAAAGAACGCCATCAGCTTTTCTTGGAACCAGAAGGCTTAGATACCGAAGAAGTCTACGTCCAAGGCTTATCCACTTCATTACCAGAAGATGTGCAAGTAGATGTTTTACGCTCGATTGCCGGATTGGAACAAGTGGAAATGATGCGCACCGGCTATGCCATTGAATACGATGTGGTAGTGCCGCACCAATTGCGTCCAACCCTTGAAACTAAGGTCATCGAAAACTTGTACACCGCAGGGCAAACTAATGGTACCAGTGGCTATGAAGAAGCTGCAGGGCAAGGTTTGATTGCTGGTATTAATGCCGGTTTGAAGATTCAAGGCAAAGACCCCTTGATTTTAAAACGTAGTGATGGCTATATTGGCGTGATGATTGACGACTTAGTCACAAAAGGCACCCAAGAACCTTATCGTTTGTTAACCAGTCGGGCGGAATACCGTTTGATTTTGCGCCATGACAATGCGGATTTGCGCTTAACGGAAATGGGCCATGAAATCGGCTTAGTCAAAGAAGACCAATACCAAATCTTCTTGGAAAAGAAAGCAGCCATTGAAACAGAAATCAAACGACTGCAAAGTCTGCGCTTGAAGCCCACAGAAGAAATTCAAGCCTTTTTAGCTGCTAAAGGCGCACCAGCGTTAAAAGATGGGGTCTTAGCTGCGGATTTCTTACGTCGTCCTGAAGTTACTTATGGGGATTTATTGCAATTCATCCCTGCGGTGCCTGAATTGACCGCAAAGGAAATCGAACAAGTGGAAGTGCAATTGAAATACGAAGGCTATATCAAAAAAGCTATGGAAAAAGTAGCCAAATTAAAACGCATGGAAGCAAAACGGATTCCAGAAAACATCGACTATGCGGCTATTAACGGCTTAGCCACAGAAGCCCGTCAAAAACTGGAAAAAATTCAACCAGAAACCATTGCCCAAGCTAGCCGGATTTCTGGAGTGAACCCAGCGGATATTAGCATTTTGATGATTTATGTAGAACAAGGCAAGATTGCCAAAGTTGCTACGGAAGCATAAGAACTATACAAACTAGCAAAATACGTTCTGGCCTTTGAAGGGTCAGAACGTATTTTGCGTTGAAAATGACTGATGTTTCATGTGAAACAATTTGCGAAACATTTACCTTTGTAAAATCTCTTAATTACTTCAAAAAGTAGCGGGGAGGTTAATGAAAAAAATGGTAGTAAAATGCAGTGGAAGATTTTTACAAGAGTGACTTAAGCTACTTTTAAAAACAGCCCTAGGCATTGCGAAATCAGTCGAATTGCGTTAAAGTAGAGAAAGCTGTGAAACATTTTGAATTTTGTTTCACAATAGAAAGGAAAGCCTATGTTACCTGAAGAATTTCGACAACAACTGCTGGCTGATGGGATCACCTTAACCGATCAGCAAATGCAGCAATTTGCGACTTATTTTCGCCTTTTGGTGGAGTGGAATGAGAAGATGAATCTCACTGCCATCACGGAAGAAAAAGAGGTTTATTTAAAACATTTTTATGATTCTCTTTTAGTAGGTTTAAAGATGGAACTAGCACCGAATGCGGCTATTTGTGATGTAGGTTCTGGGGCGGGATTTCCCAGTATTCCTTTAAAAATCTTATATCCTGAATTGTCCGTAACCATTGTAGATTCTTTAAACAAGCGGATTACTTTTTTAAAGGAACTTACCAGTCAGCTAGGGTTAAACGCCGTTAGCTTGTATCACGATCGGGCGGAAACTTTTGGTCAAAATCCCCAATTTCGGGAGCAATTTGACTATGTGACAGCCCGAGCCGTGGCGCGTTTAAACGTCTTAGCAGAATTGTGCTTGCCATTAGTGAAAAAAGAAGGCTATTTTCTTGCTTTAAAAGCCGCTAAAAGTGAAGAAGAACTGCAAGAGGCTAAACCGGCGATTGCTCAATTAGGGGGCAAATTTATTGAAGAAAAAACCATGGCGTTACCGTTAACTGGAGATGAACGACATCTTTTGGTGATTCAAAAGAAAAAAATTACCCCGAAAAAGTATCCGAGAAAACCGGGACTACCTAATAAACAACCGATTAAATAAGAGAACAATTGTGTTCTTGTGAAAAATGAAGGAGGCCCTTATGGCACGAATTATTTCGGTGGCAAACCAGAAGGGCGGAGTGGGTAAAACCACCACTACCGTCAATTTAGGCGCTTGCCTAGCATTTGAAGGAAAAAAAGTTTTATTAGTGGATATTGATGCCCAAGGAAATGCAACTAGTGGTGTCGGTATCAGAAAACCAGATGTGGTAAAAGATATTTACGATGTGTTAGTCAATGAAGAAGATATTAAAGAAGCGATTTTACCTAGTAGTCGGGAAGGATTAGATATTGTACCAGCAACCATTCAGTTAGCCGGAGCCGAAATCGAGTTGACTTCCATGATGGCGCGGGAGTCTCGTTTAAAATCTGCCTTAGAAGAAATTCGGGATCGCTATGACTTTATTCTGATTGATTGTCCGCCCTCATTAGGTCATTTGACGATTAATGCTTTTACGGCCAGTGATTCGATTTTAATCCCGGTACAGTGTGAGTACTATGCCTTGGAAGGTCTTAGCCAATTACTAAACACTGTACGTCTGGTACAAAAACACTTTAACCCTGGTTTGAAAATTGAAGGGGTACTTTTGACCATGTACGATGCTCGTACGAATTTAGGAGCAGAAGTAGTGGAAGAAGTTCGCCGTTATTTCCAAGAAAATGTCTATGATACGATTATTCCTCGGAATATCCGCTTATCAGAAGCCCCAAGTCACGGCTTGTCCATCATTGACTATGATCCTAGCTCAAGGGGAGCCCAAGTTTACTTGGCTTTAGCAAAGGAAGTGTTAGCCCGTGAAAAATAAAGGAAAAGGCCTCGGCCGTGGGATTGATGCTTTGTTTCAAGACTTCAAAGACTTAGAAGATGTGGATGTGAAAATGGAGAAAGTGGTGGAAATTCCTTTAAGTGAATTGCGCCCGAATCCTTATCAACCGCGGAAGACCTTTGAAGAAGCTTCTTTACAAGAGTTAGCATCTTCCATATCTCATTCCGGTGTCTTCCAACCGATTATTGTGCGCCAGTCTGCCGTTAAAGGCTATGAAATCATCGCCGGCGAACGACGCTTTCGAGCTTCTAAATTAGCGGGTAAAGAGACCATCCCCGCAATTATTCGGGAATTTGACGAAGAAGCGATGATGCAAATTGCGGTTTTAGAAAACTTACAACGGGAAGATTTAAGCCCTTTGGAAGAAGCGGAAGCCTATGAAATGCTGATGAAAAATCTGGAATTGACCCAAGCTCAAGTAGCAGAACGTCTGGGAAAAAGCCGTCCTTATATTGCCAATTACTTGCGTCTGCTGACTTTGCCTAAATTGGTTAAAGAGATGGTTCAAGATGAACGCCTGTCCATGGGGCAAGCGCGGACGCTTTTAGGCTTGAAAGATAAAAACCAAATTTTAAAACTAGCCAATCGCTGTGTTAAAGAAAGTTTGACCGTGCGTCAATTGGAACAGCTGGTTTCTGCCATGAATGAGAAAAAAGATGTGAAGAAACCCACCCCGAAACCTAAGGAAAAACCTTATTACTTACGAGAAGGGGAAGAGCGCTTAATGGACAAATTCGGTACTAATGTAGCCATTACTGAAAAAGATGGCAAAGGCAAGATTGAGATTGAATACTTGTCTCAAGCTGATTTGACCCGAATTTTAGATATTTTACACATTCAGTTTGACGAAGCCTAGGAGGATTTTTCCATGTATGATTTAGGAGATATCGTTGAGATGAAAAAGCCCCATGCTTGTAAAGCCAATGCTTGGCAAATCATTCGGATGGGTGCCGATATTAAAATCAAATGCACGAACTGTGGGCACATCGTGATGCTGACCCGTCGTGAGTTTGAAAAGAAAATGAAAAAAATTTTGGAGAAAGCCGATTAGTCGTTTCTCCCTAACCAAATAAAGAAAGAGTGAAGTAATTATGGCATTAACTGCCGGAATCGTAGGCTTACCCAATGTAGGGAAATCTACTTTGTTCAATGCAATTACCAAAGCCGGAGCAGAAGCGGCTAACTATCCTTTTGCCACTATTGATCCCAATGTGGGCATGGTGGAAGTACCAGACTGGCGTTTGCAACGTTTAACAGAATTGGTGCAACCTAAAAAAACGGTGCCTACTACTTTTGAATTTACCGACATTGCGGGTATCGTAAAAGGAGCCAGTAAGGGAGAAGGTCTTGGCAATCAATTTTTAAGCCATATTCGCCAAGTGGATGCGATTTGTCATGTGGTTCGTTGTTTTGATGATCCTAATATCACCCACGTGGAAGGTCGAGTGGATCCTTTAGAAGACATTGACACCATTAACTTGGAACTGGTTTTAGCCGATTTGGAATCCATTAACAAACGCTATACCAGAGTGGCAAAAGTTGCCAAAACCAAAGACAAAGACGCCATGGCGGAACTAGCTGTTTTAGATAAAATCAAACCAGCCTTAGAAGAAGGCCGTTCTGCCCGCAGCGTGGAATTTACCGAAGATGAAGAAAAAATCGTCAAAGGCTTGTTCCTCTTAACTACCAAACCAGTTTTGTATGTGGCCAATGTGGCAGAAGACGAAGTAGCCGATGCTGACAACAACCATTACGTGCAAGAAGTGAGGAATTTTGCCGCTTCGGAAAATGCGGAAGTCATCGTGGTTTGTGCCCGGGCGGAAGAAGAAATCGCAGAGTTGGAAGACGAAGACAAGGCAGAATTTTTGGAAGCCATGGGCATTGAAGAATCTGGTTTGGATCAATTGATTCGGGCAGCTTATGACCTTTTAGGCTTAGCTACTTACTTTACTGCTGGTGTGCAAGAAGTACGGGCTTGGACATTCCGCAAAGGGATTAAAGCGCCTCAAGCTGCTGGGATTATTCATACCGATTTTGAGCGAGGCTTTATTCGGGCGGAAACCGTGTCTTTTGAAGACTTGAATAAATACGGTACGATGCATGCCGCCAAAGAAGCTGGCCGTGTCCGCTTGGAAGGTAAAGATTATGTAGTTCAAGACGGGGATGTTATGTTGTTCCGCTTTAACGTATAATTGATGAAAACCCTTTTTTCCTGCTTCATCCTGTGATACAATTTTCATTAGACTATTTAAGGGGGCAAAGGCGTTATGGAACCAGAAACGCTACGACAATATGTTGCTGAAAATCGTGAGTTGGAAACTCAGCTGACGAAACGGAACCAACAATACATTTTCGACTTGAAAAAAGCACTACATGCGGCCAACCTTTCTGAAAAAGAATTAACGGTAGCTTTGCATGATATTTTACCAACGTTAGTGGAAGAACAAAAAACCGGGAAAACGGCTCGTCAATTATTTGGTACGGTGTCTGAGCGTACGGAAGCCATCTTAGCTGAACCGGCTGCTGCACCTCAAGAGACGAAACCTGTCTTAATGTGGCTGGATAATTCTTTGTTTATTTTAGGCGTCTTTGGTTTGATGGTCGGCGTTATGGGCTTATTAGCCAGTGGCAAAGCTCAAATGTATGGCGTCTTCAGCCTGTTGGTTGGCTCAGCATTAGGAGGGCTAGTCTTTTATCTCTTCTACAAATTTTTCTATCAGTACGAACAACCAGGAGCCGACAAGAGCAAGCGACCAAAACTTTGGAAAGCGATGTTGTTGATGGTACCAATCTTCTTTATTTGGATGCTTTTATGGAGCGTGACCAGCTTGCCGATGTTTGATGCAATCAACCCTGTTTTACCGCCAATTGGCACGATGATTGTCGGGGGAGTCGCTTTGTTGATTCGCTGGTACTTGAAGAAAACCTTCAATATTCAAAGCAGTTTTGCTACAGCACCACGGAAATAATCAATACACCTGCTTAAGGGACTTCCTTAGGTGGGTGTTTTTTTGACTTTAAACAGAAAAAAACAATCGGCCATTACTTCTCTTTAATAAGAATCACCAGGAGTGGTTGACTTAGCCTAGGATTTCTGTTAATTTCATTAATAAAATAAAAATCGAGGAGTGGTAACGAAAATGTCCAACTGGGAAACGAAATTCGCGAAAAAAGGCTTGACCTTCGATGATGTGCTATTGATTCCAGCAGAAAGCCATGTTTTACCAAATGATGTGGATATGAGTGTGCAACTAGCTAAGAATATCAAATTAAATATTCCGATTATGTCCGCAAGTATGGATACTGTTACAGATAGCAAAATGGCCATTGCAATGAGTCGTCAAGGTGGTCTTGGAGTGATTCATAAGAACATGTCCATTGCGCAACAAGCCGACGAAGTTCGCAAGGTCAAACGCTCTGAAAGTGGCGTAATCATTGATCCCTTCTTCCTAACTCCTGAACATTTAGTTGCCGATGCTGAACATTTAATGGGTAAATATCGCATTAGCGGTGTGCCGATTGTGGAATCCATGGAAAATCGCAAACTAGTGGGAATTATTACCAACCGGGATATGCGTTTTGTCACAGATTACCAAATTCCCATTGATGAGGTAATGACCAAAACGGATTTGGTAACTGCCCCAGTAGGTACCAAATTACAAGATGCGGAAAAAATCTTGCAAAAACACAAGATTGAAAAATTGCCAATCGTCGATGAAGACGGTCGTCTAAGTGGTTTGATTACCATTAAAGATATTGAAAAAGTGATCGAATTTCCGAATGCTGCCAAAGATGAACATGGGCGTTTGATTGTTGCGGCAGCTGTTGGGGTTACCAGTGATACTTTTGAACGAGCAGGAGCGCTTTTAGAAGCCGGTGCTGATGCTATCGTTATTGATACGGCTCACGGCCACAGTGCTGGGGTGATTCGTAAGATTAAAGAAATTCGGGAAACTTTCCCTAAAGCAACCTTGATTGCGGGAAATGTAGCTACTGCTGAAGCCACCAAAGCCTTGTATGATGTAGGCGTTGACGTGGTGAAAGTCGGTATTGGCCCAGGTTCAATTTGTACGACGCGAGTGGTAGCTGGTGTGGGAGTTCCTCAATTAACTGCCATTTACGATGCGGCTTCCGTAGCTCGTCAATACGGCAAAGCGATTATTGCCGATGGGGGCATTAAGTACTCCGGTGATATCGTGAAAGCTTTAGCCGCTGGAGGACATGCAGTCATGCTTGGTTCTATGCTAGCGGGAACTGATGAATCTCCTGGCGAATTTGAAATCTTCCAAGGTCGTCGCTTTAAGACTTACCGGGGAATGGGCTCTCTTGGGGCCATGGAAAAAGGCTCCAGTGACCGTTATTTCCAAAGTGGCGTCAATGAAGCCAATAAATTAGTTCCTGAAGGGATTGAAGGACGAGTTGCTTATAAAGGCAGCGTCTCAGACATTCTCTTCCAAATGATCGGTGGTTTACGTGCTGGTATGGGGTATGTAGGAGCTGGCAATTTGAAACAATTAAGAGACGATGCTCAATTTGTTCAAATGAGTGGCAATGGTTTGAAAGAATCTCACCCTCACGATGTACAAATCACAAAAGAAGCACCGAACTACTCTGTGGAACAATAATTTTATCGCTAGGCTAAAACCTGAGGATGTCCTCGGGTTTTTTGCTTGTATTTTGGATAAAATCGTGAACTTTTACTAGTCAAATTCGGGGTTATTACAGTTGGATCAGAGAATTTATTGACAGTTGAGTTAACTGTTTTTTTACTAAGTGAAATCAGCGGGAATTTACACCGTATTTTCATTGACTTTTTCAGCTTCCGAGAGTAGCATATCATCTTGTTTGGCTTTTTTTGAAGTATCTAACATTTTGATATGAGGAGTGTAAATAGTGGATTATTTGAAACGCTTATTAGTGGGGAAACCTCTAAAATCAGCTGAAAATGATGACCAGAATCTCAGTCGCTTTTCAGCTTTGGCTCTGTTGTCCTCAGATGCTTTGTCGTCCATTGCCTATGGAACCGAGCAAATCGTGGTGGTGTTGATTACGTTGTCGGCCGCGGCCATTTGGTATTCATTGCCCATTGCGGCCTTTGTGATTATCTTATTGGTGTCGTTGACTTTGTCCTACCGCCAGATTATTCACGCTTATCCCCATGGTGGTGGCGCTTATGTAGTCAGCAGTGAGAATCTGGGTAAGAATGCTGGTTTAGTGGCCGGTGGTTCCTTGTTGATTGACTATATGTTAACCGTGGCGGTGTCCGTTTCAGCCGGGGCTGAGGCGATTACTTCGGCAATTCCCGCGTTGTATGGTCATCAAGTGATTATTTCTGTGGTGATTGTACTGTTGATTATGTTGTTAAACCTCAGGGGCTTGCGAGAGTCTGCAAGTTTTCTGGTAGTACCGGTTTATGCTTTTATTGCGGTGATCTCTTTATTGATTGTCGTGGGGTTGTTTAAAATTTTGACCGGCCAACAGCCGTTAAATGCTACGGCGATTCCGGGAGCAGTGGTTCCGGGGATTTCCATCGCGTTGGTCTTGCGGGCTTTTTCTTCTGGTTCTTCTTCTTTGACTGGTGTGGAAGCTATCAGTAATGCGGTACCTTTTTTCAAAAAACCGCGAGCTAAAAATGCTGCGGGGACATTGGCGATTATGGCTACGATTTTAGGTTTTTTCTTTGTGGGGATTACCTTTATTAACTACTGGTATGGTATCGTGCCCGAAGCAGAAGTCACTGTACTTTCTCAAATCGGTAAAGCGGTCTTTGGTCAAGGCTTTTTCTTCTATGCTTTGCAATTTACGACAGCTTTAATCCTAGCGGTAGCAGCGAACACCGGTTTTTCTGCTTTTCCGGTTTTGGCCTATAATTTAGCCAAAGACAAATTTATGCCTCACATGTACCAAGATCGAGGGGATCGGCTGGGTTATTCCAATGGGATTATGACCTTAGCTGCGGGTTCTGTCATCTTGTTGATTATTTTCCAAGGTTCCACGGAACGCTTGATTCCGCTTTATTCCATCGGTGTGTTCATTCCTTTTGCATTGTCTCAAACGGGTATGGTGGTCAAATGGCGCAAAGAGGGTGCCGGTTGGTTGAAAAAATCTTTGGCGAACATTGTGGGAGCCGCGATTTCTTATGGCATTATCGCCATCCTCTTCGCTTATCGTCTGGGAGACATCTGGCCATTTTTTATCATTATGCCAATTTTGCTCTTTGTTTTTTACAAGATTCACGATCATTACCAAAAAGTGGCAGAGCAGTTGCGCTTGAAAGAAGATGTTTCGCTACACACCTATGACGGCAATACGGTGGTAGTTTTGGTGGGCAATGTGACCAAAGTCAATGTAGGGGCCTTAAACTATGCCCGCTCTATTGGAGATTATGTGGTGGCAATGCATGTGTCTTTAGATGAAGATGTGAAAAAAGAACAGGAAATTCAAGCGGAATTCAAGGAGCACTTCCCGGATGTGCGCTTGTCCATTGTTCATTCTTCTTATCGTTCCATTGAAAATCCAATCATTCGCTACGTGGATTTAATCAGTAAAAATGCCAAGAAGCACAACTACACTACTACAGTGATTATCCCGCAGTTTGTGCCGAAACGCCCTTGGCAAAATATTTTGCACAACCAGACGAGCTTACGCTTACGCCTGCGTTTGTCTTGGCGGCAAAACATTATTGTCAGCACCTATAGTTATCAATTGAAGCGATAAATAAAAAAGATCGAAGCCAAATTTTACGGCTTCGATCTTTTCTTATAGACTGAGATATAAAAATTCCAACTACCTAAGCTAACGATATTTGGCTTCACGAATTCATTTTGCCTTTTCCATATTAAGGAATAATCCGAAAATCCCCGTCTCCAAAGTAAGTGTACAGTGGTTTTTGCGATTTTTGCAACATGGTGTCCACGGAGACGAATTCGTAACCTTCTGCCCGCATGGTATCAATCACTTGAGGCAGTGCTTCTAATGTCGCTGGTTGAATATCGTGCATTAAGACGATGGAACCTTCATAGAGTGTTGCTTGTAAGCGAGCTTCTATGGCCACCGGATTTTTAGATTCCCAATCTTGAGAATCCACACTCCAGTGAATCAAAGGTTTACCGGCAATATTGGCTACTCGTTGATCTGCTGCGCCATAAGGAGCCCGGAGATTTTGCGGCAACACGCCGGAAGCTTCAAAAATTGCTTTATCGGTTTTGATGATTTCAGCTTTAACTTCTTCGTCAGAGAGTGTGTTCAAACGAGCATGGCTGTAGGAATGGCTTCCCACTTCATTGCCTTCATCTACAATTCGTTTGACTAACTCTTGATTGGCCTCCACATTTTGGCCTAAAAGGAAGAAGGTAGCAGTGGCTTGTTTGGCTTTTAAAATGTCCAAAATTTGAGGCGTAGTTGCCGGATTCGGACCATCGTCAAAGGTCAGAGCCACGTATTTTTTATTGGGATCCAAAGTAGGAATTTGATCATTCGTTAAAGTTTTCGGGTCTACTAAAGCAGTATTAATAAAGGGCGCAATGTCTTTATAATCCAACTCCAACTCGCTGACTCCCATTTCATTGGTTGGTAAAGTGAGTTTTAGTTTCTCTGGTGTGTAAACAATGGGCGTTTCCCGAGTAATCCGGGGCATGTTTAACACTTGGTCGATACTGGCTTCTTTGTCTTTTTCTTGATCCAAAATCTTCTGCTGAATTACTTGTTGAATACCTAATAAATCAGCTTCTTCTGGAATCAAGTCACTAGAAGAAACCGGTTGGCCGGTTTTATGGTAAATGTACTGGCTACTACCTTCTAAAGTTTTGGCTTTTGCGAAGGTTCCCGCAGCAGCATCCCAAGGGTAATTTTCCGCCACCAATTTGTATACATCTACTTGATCAGAGAGAGCATTAACCGCTAGTTTCCCCACCACAACGTGTTTGCCGCTGTCTTTAATCTCTTTTTTTGCTTTGGCTACCAAATCCGTTAAAGTCTGTTGACTGTCAGGAATCGGCAGTTGTTCGGGCTTTTCCGGTAGATAGACTACTGTTTTTAATTGATCGCTATTGGTTTCTTTTTTCTGACTGGCAATGCCACTTTGATCCCGCTCTGCTTGAATCGTTTTTAGCAATTCCTCTGCCCCGTGTTCAAAGCGGTCTTGGGCTTGGGCTTCTTGTTTTTTTGCCTCATAAAAGAAGTAGGCTCCCCCAGCGACCATAAGCACCACTATGATGCTCATGAGAGTGAAAAGATGTTTGCCCCAACCACTTTTCTTAGGTGCATTATTGAAAGTTTCTAGTTGCTTGTTTTTTTTTGCTGATTGTCCCTTTTTTTGATGTCGACTAGACCTAGTCATTTGCTCTTCCATTACACAAATCCTCCCTGAGTAAGGTACTGTTACTGTAACATCTCAATAACGCGCTTTCAAGGATAGAGGGTGGAGAAGTTCAGTCCTTGGTAATTTTTTTAAGTCCACCCATGTATGGAACTAAAACTTCTGGAATGGTAATCGAACCATCCGCATTTTGATAGTTTTCAATCACTGCGGCTACTGTTCGACCGACTGCTAGACCTGATCCGTTTAACGTATGCAAGAATTGAGGTTTATTGTGATCGTCCCGGTAGCGAATCATAGCTCGGCGCGCTTGGAAATCTTCACAGTTGGAACAAGAGCTGATTTCTCGATAGGTTTCTTGGGCAGGAATCCAAACTTCCAAGTCATAAGTTTTCGCAGCAGAAAAGCCCATGTCTCCAGTGGATAAAGCTACTACCCGATAAGGCAAACCTAGTTTTTGTAAGATTTCTTCTGCGTTATTGGTCATTTTTTCTAATTCTTCATAAGAATTTTCTGGCTTACTAAATTTCACCATTTCTACTTTGTTAAATTGATGCAGGCGAATTAACCCACGAGTATCTCGCCCCGCACTCCCAGCTTCAGAGCGGAAAGAAGGGCTTAAAGCAGTGAAATACACTGGTAATTGTTCTTGGTCTAAGATTTCACCGTTGTAATAGTTCGTTAATGGTACTTCTGCTGTTGGAATCAAGGTCAAGTCCGTGTTTTCCAATTGGAAGACATCTTCTTTAAACTTCGGAAATTGACCGGTACCAAACATGGCATTGCTATTGACAATATAGGGCGTAATCATTTCGGTATAGCCTTGTTCGTAAACGTGTAAGTCCAACATGAAGTTGTACAAAGCGCGCTCTAAGCGGGCTCCTAAGCCTTTGTAGTACACAAAGCGGCTACCTGCAACTTTAGCGCCTCGTTCAAAGTCTAGAATATCTAGGTCTTCGGCTAAATCCCAGTGGGCTTTTGGTTCAAAATCAAATTTCCGCGGTGTTTCCCAACGACGGACTTCCACATTGTCGTCTTCATCTTTGCCTACAGGGACAGAATCAGCGGGTAAATTGGGTAAAGTGGCAGAGATTTGGAAAAGTTTTTCGTCAATTTCTGCGATTTCGTTGTCGAAAGCTTTGATTTGTTCTCCCACAGTTTTCATTTCGGCGATTTTAGCGTCGGCGTCAGCCTTTTCCCGTTTTAGTTTGGCAATTTCAGCAGAGACGTCGTTGCGGTATTTTTTCAAGTCTTCAGATTTTACTAAAAGACCGCGGCGTTCTTCATCTAAAGCCATAAATTCATCTAAGACTTCCTCTTTAACTCCCCGGGTCGCTAATTTGGCTTTAACAGTTTCCATGTTTTGGCGAATCATTTTTACATCTAACATCGTTTTTCCTCCTTATAATTGTAAATAAAAAAACTATTTCGTCCTAAGCTGATGCTTGGGACGAAATAGTTCACTTCGCGGTACCACCCAAGTTCGGCAAAATGCCGCCCTTGTTGTCTCGTATCGTAAGACGTACGGCCTCGGATTAGTGAGGCGACTTCAATAAACTGGATTCACACAAGTCTTCTGTTGGTTTGCAGCCACCACCAACTCTCTAAAAGAAAAGCTTGCATTACTAGGTTTTAGTCGAGATATTTACCTGCTCCTAGCATACTAGAGATTGGTATTTTCGTCAATATTCGGCAATTGTTGCGGATTGACATTGCGGACTAAAGGCAAGTGGATAATAAAGGACGTCCACTCCGGTGTCGATTTGGCATAAATATAGCCGCCATGTAAAGCTACGATGCTTTGGGTAATCGCAAGGCCCAGTCCCGTGCCTCCAGTCGCTTGATTGCGAGATTCTTCCACACGATAAAAGCGGTCAAAAAGGGAATCCAAAGATTGTTTGGGAATGGGAGCGCCGTTATTTTTCACCACCACCACGGCTTCGGTATTGACCTTTTCAATTTCCACTACAATTTTGGTGGCTCCTTTGCCATATTTAAAGGCGTTGGTGAAGAGATTGTTAAAGACCCGTACCAGTTTTTCCGTATCCCCGTCCATTAAGAGCTGGCTTTCTTTCGGTAAGACTTGAATTTCAATGCCTTTATTCCGGGCTTCCAATTCAAAGTCAGCGGCTAGCTGTTCTACGAGTTGCACCATATCAAATTGCACCATGTTTACCGGTACAGTCGGTTGTCGCACTTTGGTGTATTCAAAGAGATTTTCCACTAAAGATTTCATCTGCTTGGCTTTACTGTAGGCGGTGTGGGTATATTTCAATAACTCTTCTTCTGAATGATACTGGCCATCTTCAATTAACCCTAAATAGCCGATGATGGAAGTCAATGGCGTGCGAATATCGTGACTGACATTGGTAATTAACTCGTCTTTAGACTGCTCAATCTTTCGTTCTTCTTCAATGGCGGTTACGGTACTGTCCACCAAGCCGTTAATGCTAGAAACTACTCGGCTCAAGTCTCCCCGAAGTTCAAAGGGGATGCGGTGGTCGTAGTTGCCATTGGCGATATAGTGCAATTCGCTAATAATGTGCCGCAACTGCATTTGACGATAACGACGAATCAAACGCCAAAACAAAATTAACATATCTAATAGGAAGAACAAGGGGACGATTAAATTGCGCCCACTGCGAAAGAAGTTAGTATTCAAGCGATAAGTTAATGCTTCCTTCGTATCCCAAATGGCATCATTAATAGAAGGAGAATTTTCAATCACCGAAGACATGACGACTACAATGGCCACATTTAATAGTATCAAGAGGATAATCGTTACGATACCTTCCGCTAATAGCTCACTGACTTCTTTAGAGGTTAACGTGATGCGCTTGCGCTTTTCTTTATTTTGCATCGATCTTGTAGCCTACACCCCAGACGGTTTGAATGATTTTTTCGCCCCCGGTGGCTTCTTCAATTTTATCTCGCAAATGACTTACGTGAACCATAACGGTTTTGGCAGAGACTACACTCTCTTGTTTCCAGACTCGTTCGAAGATTTCATCGGCACTAAACACGCGGTTAGGGTGAGAAGCCAAGAGATAGAGGATACCAAATTCTAAAGCAGTTAATTGGATTTCGTGGCCATCGACAGTTTTTACTTCATGGGAATCTTTGTTGATGATTAAAGAACTGACTTCCAAGATATCCGGTTGTTCTTGTTGAACTGCCATCTTAGTGCGTCGTAGTAATGATTTCACCCGTGCCATAACCTCTAGAGGATTAAAGGGCTTGGTAACATAATCATCTGCACCAGCAACTAATCCTCGGATTTTATCCATATCTGTAGTCTTAGCTGTTAAGAGGATAATCGGAATTTGCGATTCTTTCCGCAGTTCTTTCACCACTTGCATACCATCTTTACCTGGCATCATAATATCAAGGATTAACAATTCAATGTCAGTGTTTGTGCGAATCTTGGAGAGAGCTTCATTGCCATCATAGGCTTTCACTGGCTCATACCCTTCATTGTGAAGATAGATACTGAGTAATTCGACGATTTCTTTGTCATCGTCTGCGACTAAAATTTTCATAATCGAAGAACCTCCTATATATAGTAGGGGAACAAGTCCACCTTTCCTTAATAGTAACAAATAAAAAGAATTTCGCCTATTTTTTTATAACTTCAGCCAATCGCAGTAAGGCTTCATTTAGAAAAAAACTTGAAAATAAATGAAAAAGGGAGATATCCGATGTTGAGAAGTCAATTTCCGAACAATAAAAAACGAATCTGTTTTCATTGTTCACGAAACGCGAAAATGTTGTTAAATCAGCGTTTATCGTTGACTTTTAAAGAAAATCTTGGTATATTATTTCTTGTCCTCAGCAAGAGGATGGTAACCAAATAATTTGCTGAAAATAATTCAAAAAAATTGTTGACAGTTGAAAGATTACTTGGTAAACTAACAAAGTTGCATCAGATAAAACGAAATGTCAATCATCAAATCGATAACTTGAAAAAAACTTAAAAGTTTTTGTTGACAAGGAATTGAGCAAGTGATATGATAAATGAGTTGCTGATAGCAACGCAGTAGACCTTTGAAAACTGAACAAAAAGCAAAACAACCAATGTGTAGGGCGCTTTGATTTATCAAAGCAAACAACATTTGCAAGCAATTGCTAGCAAAGTCAATTTTTAAACATGAGCTTAAACGAGTTTATCTCGTTCAAACACTTTTTATGAGAGTTTGATCCTGGCTCAGGACGAACGCTGGCGGCGTGCCTAATACATGCAAGTCGAACGCTTTTGTTTTCACCGGAGCTTGCTCCACCGAAAACAAAAGAGTGGCGGACGGGTGAGTAACACGTGGGTAACCTGCCCTCAAGCGGGGGATAACACTTGGAAACAGGTGCTAATACCGCATAACAATCA